>JAAYBK010000270.1 GCA_012718885.1 Ruminococcus sp.
CCGGGAACGATGTCATTTCTGATGACATCGATAATATCCTCCATAGTTACGATTGGATATACTGTAACGCCAAAGTCACGCTTTACCTCCTGGACAGCAGAAAGTTCGCCTGTTCCCTTTTCCATGCGGTCAACGGTGATGACCATACCCGTAACATTTACATCAGCAGCACTCTTGAGCTTAGGCATTGATTCACGAAGAGCCTTTCCGGAGGTCATAACGTCGTCGATGATTACGACCTTCTCCCCGTCTGTAAGAGTCTTGCCAACAAACATACCGCCTTCGCCGTGATCCTTTGCTTCCTTACGGTCAAAGCAGTAGGATACATCTATACCGAACTTGTTGCTGAGGGCAACAACTGCTGATACTGCCAGCGGGATTCCCTTATATGCAGGTCCGAAAAGTGTCTCGACAGGGATATTATTCTCATGGATGCACTCTGCATAGTATTCGCCAAGCTTTGCAAGCTGAGCGCCGGTCTTGTAGTTTCCGCAGTTGATGAAATACGGAGCCTTTCTGCCGCTCTTCAGTGTGAATTCACCAAAAGTGAGAACGCCGCAGTCCACCATGAATTTAATAAAGCTTTCTTTGTAAGTCATAATATAACCTCCGTTGTAATTAGATACTTATTTATTATCGAGGGAATGAATCCTGCTCATCGTGTGAAGAAAACGTATCCGCATTCCGGGCAGCGAGGATAATCTATATCCATTTCACAGTCACATTCAGGACATTTCTTTCTGGGCAGAACGTCTATCTTGTCATCAAGGTCAGTATTGAAGCTGCCGGCAAAATTTACAGGCTTGGTGAACCGGAAAATACCTGCCATAGCACCGCATTCCGGACAATAAAAACCCATTGTCCTGTTAAGAGGCGTTTCGCAGAGCTGAGTATCTCCCTGATAGAAGGCCGAGACCGGATAGGACTTGTATATGCCCTTATCCGTGCTGTGGATATCTATCCTGAAATCGCCCTGTAGCATAGGCTTGCCGCAGAAACCGCAGATCATAAACTCATCTCCCTGTAATGGTATAGTATCATTATAACCTATTTTCAGAAGAAATGCAAGAGTATATATTTTGACATAATAAAATTCTGCACAAAAAATCAAAAACTACTTGCAAAGCGGAAAGAATAAGGTTATAATATAAAAGATGGCTTTTTTGCCGGTAAAAATTATTCAAGGAGTTCTTATGGAAAAAAAAGGAACGATCCACCGTATTTCAAATAAAAAAAGAGGCCGCCCGAAGGTTAGATTCAATTTCGGACTCCTCATTCTCATATTTGCCCTTTCATTTGCAGGCTGCTTCGCCCTGTATATGATAGCAGCCAACACAAATGACGATTTCCTTGACGATTCCGATGATAAGATCGTTGTTCAGGAACAGGCCACAGAAGCTACTTCCGAGGGCGAGGATGCTCAGCCTACATCGGAAGCTCCGGCTCCGGCCGAAAAGCCTGATATCGTTAATCCTGTTCCACAGTCAAGCGCTGTGGATGAGGAGTATTTCGACAATTGCTGTCTCGTTACAGACCAGACACTGCTGGAAATGAGTAGTCATACAGCTTTCAAAGACATTATCGGCAATGCAGAGCTCAACGCAGTTGCCTGCAACGATGTCAATGTTGATTCAAACTACGGCACAGTTACCGTATATCAGGTAATGCAGCTCAAAAAGCCCGCGAATCTCTATCTTATGCTCGGAAGTGATATCGGCTCTTCCGAGGTGGACGACATGATAGCAGCATATACTCAGCTCGTGACAAACATCCACGGCTACCTGCCTGATACAAAGCTCTATATCATGCAGCTTCCTCCGGTCGCTTATGATACTGAATCCATTACAAATGAGAAGATCAATCTCTATAACGGAAAGCTCCTGGCCATGGCAAGAGATATCGGTGTCTACTGCATCGATACCAACACCGCCCTCAAATCAGCTGAAGGAAAGCTCAGCGAGGAATACTGGGATGCAGAGAACGGAAAACTCAGCGAGACCGCTTACAAGGCACTCAGCGATTACATCCGGAATCACACAGCATAATGCTACCGCACCACTATATATTGTGGTGCGGAATTTTATTGACAGACTGTTAACGAGCAGGAACGAGACATAGCCAAAAACCAATTTTTTAAAAGATATATGCATATTTCACACAATCAGGAGCTATTTCACCATATTCTATTCGTCAGATTGTTCAATTGACTTTGGAGCATTTTTGGTCTATACTAATATATGGAATAAAGAAGGAGATACAATATATTGTGGTTGGAGGTAAAGTGCAGAAATGATAATTCACATTATTAAAAGAGACGGAAGAAAAGTTCCTTTTAATATAGAAAAGATAGCAAACGCTATCTTTAAAGCGGCACAGGCCCGTGGCGGTACGGATTTCAATGTGGCCATGGATGTTGCCGTAGAGGTTTGCAAGGTCTATGAGGAGCAGAATCCGGGCAAGGTCCCGACTGTTGAGGAAATACAGGACCTGGTTGAAAAGATACTCATTGAAAAAGGTCATGCACAGACAGCCAAGGCTTATATTCTCTACCGTTACGAGCGCACACGCTCACGTGAGATGAAGACTAATCTTATGTGCGTACTCAACGAGCTCACATTCAGCCCTGCAAAGGACAGTGACATAAAGCGTGAAAACGCTAATATAGACGGAGATACCGCAATGGGCACTATGCTTAAATACGGCTCCGTATCAGCTAAGGAATACTACGAGATGTACGTTCTTGAGCCTGCTCACGCTAAGGCTCATATAAACGGCGACATCCATATTCACGACCTGGATTTCTATACGCTTACAACGACCTGTGCACAGATAGATCTGAAGAAGCTGTTTACTAACGGATTTTCAACCGGACATGGTTATCTCCGTGAACCAAATGACATTTCCAGCTATTCAGCACTGGCTTGTATCGCTATCCAGTCAAATCAGAATGACCAGCACGGCGGTCAGAGTATCCCTACATTTGATTATGCTATGGCAGAGGGTGTAAAAAAGACCTATGCCGCAAGATATATCCGCAATGTTGCAAGAGCCCTCTCTCTCATCGGCGACGTTGAGAACGAGGATGAGGTCACAGCTTCGATCAAGAAGACTATACTTGACGAATACGGCCTTAAGCCTGTTCTTGCCGATGACAACGGCTACAGCGAAAAGGAAATGGAGCTCCTTCTCAATTACGTGGACAAGGAGACTGCCGAAAAGATCCAGTCCTTCGCTAAGAAGAATGCCGAGAAGGAAACTGACAGGGCTACATATCAGGCTATGGAGGCACTCATCCACAACCTGAATACCATGAACAGCCGTGCAGGAGCACAGACTCCTTTCAGCTCCATAAACTATGGTACTGATACTTCTCCAGAAGGCAGAATGGTCATAAAGAACGTCCTCCTCGCTCAGGAAGCAGGTCTCGGAAACGGCGAGACTCCTATCTTCCCGATACATATCTTCAAGATCAAGGACGGTATCAACTACAATCCCACAGATCCTAACTACGATCTGTTCAAGCTCGCTTGCAGAGTTTCTGCAAAGAGACTTTTCCCGAACTTCTCGTTTATCGACGCTCCGTACAATCTTCAGTATTACAAGGAAGGCAATCCTGATACCGAGATTGCTTACATGGGCTGCCGTACACGAGTTATAGGCAACAATTACGATCCCTCAAGAGAGATCGTTACCGGAAGAGGAAACCTCAGCTTCACTTCTATCAACCTGCCAAGACTGGCTATCAAGTCAGATCACAACGTTGGCCTGTTCTTTGAGAAGCTTGAAGCTATGATGGATCTTGCTATAGATCAGCTTATGCACCGCTTCCATATCCAGTGTCAGAAGAGAGTCCGCAACTTCCCATTCCTTATGGGACAGGGCATATGGATCGATTCCGATAAGCTCTCCCCTGATGATACTATAGGCGAAGTGCTCAAGCATGGAACGCTTTCAGTCGGCTTCATCGGTCTCGCTGAATGTCTCAAGGCTCTCATCGGTGCTCATCACGGTGAAAGTGAAGAAGCCCGTGAGCTCGGTATCGAGATCATAACCTCCATGAGACAGCGCCTTGACGAAGAGGCAAAGAGAACCGGTCTCAACTTCTCGCTCCTTGCTACTCCTGCTGAAGGACTTTCCGGACGTTTCGTCCGCATGGACGCTAAGAAGTATGGCATCATCGAGGGTGTTACAGACCGTGATTACTATACAAACTCATTCCATGTGCCTGTATACTATCCAATAAGC
>JAAYBK010000271.1 GCA_012718885.1 Ruminococcus sp.
AAAGTTTCGGACTCGTTTTTAGTGGTTTTACGAATTGTGAAAACAATGGAATCGAGTCCTTTTTTATTTTCCTCAAAAACAAATGATAGAAAATCTATCAGCGGTTTGTGAGCAGTTTCTGACGGCATAATATATCATATTTTTGAAAGTGTGATTGCGGCTGTATTGATTTCTTTTGTTTTACTCTGGGGATATGCCTGGATGGAGTAAAAATGGATTTCAAAATACGTTAATGGTATTGTCGGTTTATATTTTAAAGATAAATAGTATAATTGATAAGATCCGCGTCAGGATACAAGAAAAGCTCCGGAACTATAAACAGCTCCGGAGCTTTTATCGTGATCATTTATGCGCTGTGTGCAAGTACAGCACCGAGTATATTCCAGATCGTTGCGAATCCGTTGAATACATTATCCTTAGAAAAGACTGGATCACCATTTGCAATAGATGTAGCTACATCAGCAACAAGCCATACTCCATAATATGTTGCATAAATTGTAGATGCAAGTGCCTCTGCTTCCGCTCCGAAAAGCGATGCAGAAGCGCAGACTATATTTATATAAGTGTCAAGCATATTTCTCATGGTAAAGAGAGCATATTCTATAAGACAGCCATCGCCTTCTTCTGCATATTTAAATATGAAATCATAATTGGAATATCTCATGTTCATTGCAGAACCGATAGAGAATGCAGCACTTATCATTCCATGAGCGCCCTTCATTATATCTTTAGCGTTATGTGAAGCTTCTCCTCTTACAAGGGTATTGTATGATGAAGCCATGCTTACAGCTCCCAGTTCTATATTTACAACGAACAGGGCATTATTGATCTCGAACAGGTCCTCAAATTCCATTGATGAACCGCCGGCCAATCCGCCGGAGATCATATATGATGCAGAACCGCTTTTCAGGTCTATGGCAATATAGGCTGAACCTGTCCAGTCTCCGATAGTCATGGTTTCAGGAACAAGCTCTATGAGCATTCCCATATTGACAAAGTTTCTGATCTCGTTCTTTACAGACTCCTTCAGGTTGCATTTGCTGAGTTCTTCTTCTGCATTAGCTTTGGTCAGATATCTGAAATCGATACCCTTCTGTGCAGCCGCATTCATAACGCTCATTGTTGAGATGCAGGTCTTGTCCTTATCAACAAGCTGCTCCCAGACATAGCCTTCAAAGTATGAGCCCACACAGCCGATAGTGTACACAAAGTTCCTCTCAGCATCTCTGTCTCCGTCATAGCTGATGTCAGCTGCACAGTTATATGCAACGTCGATATAGAATGAACCGTAGTCAAGTGACCTTACCATTCCGAACATAGCAGTTTTAGTGAACTGATAGCCGGTAAATGCCAGACTGAGACGCTTGCTGTGGTTTACATTCATTGTTGAGGAATATACATATTCCTGAGAATCACACTGTGAGAAATAGCACATTCCGGCATAGTCAAGAAATGCGCCGAGTTCTTCCGGAGTACACATATTCTTTACATTATAGTTCTCTTTTGCGTTATTCATTCTTATTTCAGCAGCCTTGACCTCATCGGGTGTGATAGTCTGAAGGTCGAGGTTGACTGCATACATAGAACCGCAGCTAACAATGTCATTCAGCATTGTTGTTCCGCTGCTGTTGGTAACAGAAGTTATCATCTGCTGCGTTGAGCCAAGGGAGTTCTCCCAGCTTCCTCTGTACTTCTTGCTGCCGACAGTGATGACCGGTACAACGTTTACAAGGTAAGCAGGAACATCCACAAGCTTTTCGTATCTGTCCATGACCTCTCTGTCATATTCAGAAGCGGGTTCGTAAGATAAGATAACAGACTTGCCGTAAAGCTCGGAGACAGGAGCGCTCAGGAGAGTATCATCATCGATAGTAATTGATATCCTGTCCTTGTCGCTGTCCTTGATAAAGGAATATCTCTCGCTGACATCAAGTACATTATAGGGGAGTGATGCAGGGATATACTCATCATCATACTGAGCCATTTCAGCATAATAATACTTAAGTGTTTCCGGGATTTCAACTTTCTCCAGTGAATGTTCAGTATCCTTTTCGTTGCTTTCGTTTATCATATTTATCAATGACAGTGAATCGGCATCAAACTCTGCATCAACGTCTTCTGATTTTATCTCAAGCTTTTTGAAGCTCGGATCAAGCTGTATCCACATACTTTCGCCTGACTTGTTTCCTGCTCCACGGTAATCGGTATAAGGTATGTAAGCCTCTACCCATGTATGATACATTTTATATGCGACTATCTCACCGTTATTTGTAACTGCCTTGACGTTTTTGTATGCGGTAGCAAGGAAACGTCCGGCAGAAGATGCGTCTTTTGCACCTGTCAGCTCAACAGCCTGCTTTGCAGTTATCCTTATATTTCCTCCTACATATCTTGCAGGTATCTTTCTTGCTCTGAGAAGATCAATAAGCAGCGAGGCCTGGTCCATATCGTTTCCGCCCATCTGAGCAAGAGTGATCACAGCACCTTTCTTTGAACCGCTGTAGATCTCATTTTTGATATTGTTTTTCACGAACAGATACACGCTGTTTATATCCTCAAAGCTGTTAGCAGTATCAATCATAAAATCAGGCATTTCGCCGTCAAATTCAAGATCGGAAGCAGCCGGAGCAGGGGACGTGAATTCATAGGTGTTCAATACCATATCATCTTCCACATACTCGACATCGTCGGCAGCGGCCTCTGTATTCGGAGCAGCATCTGTCCTGATGTCCTCTTCCGGGATCGAAAGATTATTGCTGACTATACTGAGATTTTCCTCAGTATCAATGCCGTTTTTTATGTTTTCCAGAGCTTTTGCAGTCTGAGAATACTTTACGTTCATTTCATTTTCGTATTTCTTCTGGCGCTCTTTTATAACATCGCTTCCCCATTCATTTACATCATCGGAAAAGGAAAGTATATCAGCCCTTGCGTCATCCATTTCGCTGAGTATCTCATCGCAGATAACAGGTATCTCCTCATTATTATTCTGTTCACAGGCATTTGCGAGCTTTTCAACACAGGTATCGTCAAATCCGGCAGGAGCTACCTCAGCATTGATCTCTCTTACTATACCGGCTTTATCTGTAGGAACGGTACGCTTGTTGTCAAAAACTGTATAAGCGTAATATCCTGTTGAAGAACAAATAAAGGCGGCTGCTGTAACAAATGCAGCTGTTCTGATTTTTTTATTCAATTTCATCTCTGTCGCCTCCTGTTTTTTTCAGCACTATAAGTCCTGTAATGCTGAATATAGTTATCAACCACATATAAGCCGGGATCTCACGGTCTCCGGTCTTGGGTGAATCGACATTCTTTATAGTTGTTGTAGTTTTAGCAGTTGCAGTTGTTGTTATTGCTGCAGCAGGTGCAGCTGTTGTTTCCGGTAATGCAGGTGTTACTTCAAATCCGTCGTAATCAAGATCTTCTGAATTGCCTTTGTATTCAGCGCTCAGAACACCGGAATATGTGCCGTCGTAATCAGCAGGGATATTGAATGAAGCCGTATCACTGAATGTGTCCCCGGCATTTATTGATACTGTCTTGCTGTAGGTATATGCAAGCTTGGCTGTGCCGTCTTTATATACGTTTACAGTTATAAGCACTTCATCTGCATTCCCACTGCCGGAATTTGTAACCGAGAATTTCACATCGGCCTTGTCGTCTGAAGGAGTCAGATCAAGCTTTCCGCTGAAAGATGTAACATCTCCTGCAACTGTAAATTCAGCAGTGTCTGATGAGACTTCAACGCCGTCCTGAACTACTGAGGCGGTAACATTATATTCACCGTCTGAGAGCTTGCCCGGAGCTAAAGCATCTGAATAATCCATGCTTCCTTCCGGATTTACAGAGCCTATACTGTGTTCAAAATCTGCTCTTTCTGCACCCTTTGAATCAAAGACCTTTACATTGAGCACAAGGTCGTTTTCTGTCATGCCAATGCTGTTATTGAAAACTACACTTGCAAGATTTATTGGTTCACTGAGGGAATAATTCTTCTTGTCGCTGTTTACCACATTTGCAATACTCTGCTCATTGGATATCTTGAATGTCTTTTCAGCGGAGGCAATTGTCTCATCATCATTTTTCCAGCTTATAACAGCTTTGAAGCGGCCTACTGTATTCTGCGGTATCTCCCATTCAGCAGAGCTGATGAATTTTGTATCTGCTTCAAGTACCTGACCAGGTACAGAGACAAGCTCTTTGGTCACGTTATCAAATTCATCAAGGATAGCAATTGTCATATCAGCTGTTCTTCCAAACGGTGAAGAAAGAGTTTCAGTGTTTATCTTGACTGTATCGCCATAGGTATAAAGCTGTTTGTCTGTATCAATGTTTGCAGCAATATCTGTATCAGCAAAGGGCATGATATACTCTTCACTGACATTACCAGCGTTGTCGACAGCAAAGATGTGGATGTACTGTGGCTGGCTGAAGTCTGTGGGCTCTGCTGAAAGTACAGCACTGCCGTTGCTGTCAGCAGGAACTATACCGAGCACCTGATCCCTGTTTTCGTTATACTCAATGAGTGAAGGATCTTCCTTTGCGCTTCCGCTTACCTTGACAACAAAGCCTGCAAGATCGCTGAAAGCTGTATGCTTTGTGACATTTGAGAGAACGCTGTCTGAATCCGGAGATTCAGGTGTTGCCGTGATGTAGTATTCATAGTCTGTGGGATTATCCACTGTCTTTACCTTGACATTAACCTTGCCGTCCTTGTTCTCAGAGGAGATGAGCTGCGGCTTGTCAGGTGCGTCTATATCATAGAATGATGCATCCTTTGCAGTTGTCTGCTGTGATATCTGATATAGGTAGAACAATGTGTTTGCGATGACCTTACGCTCATCGTCTGTAGCCTGTCCGGTACTGTCTCCGGTCTGGATCATACCGAGGTTGTTCTTGGTACAGAGATAGAAGCCGTCGGTGTAGCCTGTATCCGGATATACATACTTATAGTTGTTGAGAGTGATCCACTCTGTTGCATCAACTATGTACTGAGCTGTTGAATGGGTATTCGGGATCGTAAGATCTCCTCTTATCACCCATGGATAATTGGTAAGTGTTCCGATCTTTACTACTGACGCTGATGTTGTTCGGCTGATATTCCATGCACCGATCATCAGTCCGGCCTGTTCTGCAAAGTAATTGAAGTTTGGCTGGCCTATAGTATCGTGTCCGAAGAGAACTCCTCGGCCGCTGTCGATAAACTTTTGTACCTCGGTTATAGCATTCTGGCTGATATCATAGTTTGAGTTGCTGTCTGCTGTACCGAAGAATATAACATCGCACTTCCAGCTTCCGTCAGGATTATAGAGGTATGAAGCAGGATCGTTGTTGAAGGTTGCGATATGTACAGGATCGATGTCGAATATTCCCTTGCCTGCCGGCAGCTCTGTATCACTGATAGTGGTATTCATCCAATCCACAAGGAATGGCTGATAGGGGTATACATT
>JAAYBK010000272.1 GCA_012718885.1 Ruminococcus sp.
AGCCGGCGTAGGCCTGCTGTATGCACTGAATAACAAGAAGGATGATAAGAGCAGCTCTGAGACAAAAGCTCCTGCCGCTTCATCCGTCCAGGAAACCACGGAGACTCTGACAGAAGAGCCCACCACAGAGGCTGATACTGATACTGAAGCTGATACTGATGCTGCTACCGAGGCAACCACTGCCGATGGATCCGAGCATAACGACTTTACCCTGGACAGAACAAGTATGACTCTTGCCGTAGGAACTACAGGTATGCCCATGGTGCTTGAATATCCCGAAGGCTGTTCCGAGGCCGATGAGATATGGACATCCGACAACGAGGATGTGGCAACAGTCAATGAAATGGGACTTGTTACCGCCGTTGGCGTTGGTGAATGCAAGATAAAGATATCCTCCTCCGAAGCCCCTGAAAAGAGCTCGGTCATAAGCGTTACCGTAGTTGAAGAGGGTACAAGAGTCATTGACCTGGCCGCTTCACCTGCACCTGCCATAGTCGATAATCCCGGGCTCACTTACATAGACGGTATCCTCGTGGCAAACAAGTCATACAGCGTACCGGCTGACTACAGCCCCGGACTTATCCCCATAGCACAGGAAAGATTCAATGCACTCAGGGAATCTGCTGCACAGGACGGACTTGACCTGTTCATATGCTCAGGCTTCCGTGACTACAACCTCCAGCAGCAGCTCTATGAGGGATATGCCGCTGAGGAGGCAAGCAAGGGCAAGGACGGATATGCAGAAGCAGACAGATATTCTGCCCGCCCTGGCTACTCCGAGCACCAGACTGGACTTGCAATGGATATAAATATGGCAAGCAGCGCTTTTGAAGGCACTCCCGAGGCAAAATGGCTTGCAGAGCATTGCTGGGAATTCGGCTTCATCATCCGCTACCCTGCTGACAAGGAGGATATAACCGGATATAAATACGAGCCATGGCATTTACGCTACGTTGGCGGAGAGCTTGCAAAGGAGCTCACCGAAAAGGGCATCTGCCTCGAAGAATATCTGAATATCGATTCAAAATATAAGGACTGATAAAAAACTGACATGATTACGGGCGAACAGTGTTCGCCCGTTTTTTTGACCTGTTTTTTAGAATTTATTTCCGGAAATTATAGCAAATTGCTACATTTGAAAAAGGCTATTGACAATACTAACAATACGTTGTAAAATAAAAGTTAGGGTTGTCACAAAGCCCATAATATAGAGAAATTATAAATGTGTGAACAAATAACGTAGACAAAAGAAACGGCAATGTACAAAGGGTGATAAAATGGTATTCAGCAGTTTGGAGTTCTTATTCATATTCCTGCCTGCTTTTATGTTTGTTTATGCGGTATCGTCCGCTAAATATAAAAATCTGGTAATTTTTGCCGGCAGTGTCATTTTCTACAGTTTAGGAGTGAAGAAGCCGGTTTATATTTTTCTGTTCCTGCTTACGCTGCTGTTCGATTTTATAATCGCACAGTTCATCGAAAGCTTCCGGCGAACGTCGAGATTCTGGCTGACTTTAGGCGTCATATTCAACTTCTGGTGGCTGATCTTCTTCAAATACTGGGGATTCGGCACAGAAAACATCAACTCGATCTTCCACGCCGGACTTACGGTAAAGGATATAATCCTTCCTATCGGCATAAGCTTCTATACCTTCCAGAACGTCTCGTATCTGGCAGATGTATACCGGAAAAAAGCCAAAGCCGAAAAGAACCTTATCAACTACGGCGCATATATAAGTATGTTTCCGCAGCTCATCGCAGGCCCTATCGTTACCTATGAAAGCGTTGCGAAGCAGCTCAGAAGCCGTACCCACAGCATCAAGCTGGTGGAGGACGGCCTCAAGACCTTCACCATTGGTCTGGGCTACAAGGTGCTCATAGCCAATCAGATCGGCGGCCTCTGGCGTGATCTCTCAGCTGTCGGCTACAGTATAATCTCTCCTAAGCTTGCGTGGATGGGCATTTTTGCTTACTCCTTCCAGCTTTACTTTGACTTCTGCGGCTATTCGCTCATGGCGATAGGTCTCGGAAAGATCATGGGATTCAACCTCCCGAAGAACTTCGATTACCCGTATATGTCAGTGACAATGACAGAATTCTGGCGCCGCTGGCATATGACTCTCGGCTCATGGTTCAGGGAATATGTATACATCCCGCTCGGCGGAAACCGCAGAGGCAAAAGAAGGATGATATTCAACACCTTCTGCGTATGGCTCTTCACAGGCCTCTGGCACGGCGCAAGCTGGAACTTCGTCCTGTGGGGATTGGTGCTCTTCGGCATAATGATGCTGGAGAAGTTCTATATAGGTGATTTCCTCAATAAGTACAAGCTTATCGGTCATGCGTATATGATACTCATCATACCGCTGACATGGCTGATATTCGCTGTAACTGACATGGATCAGATGAAGGAGTACTTCAGCCGCCTTCTTCCGTTTACCCACAAGGCTGATTCAGTCCTCCGTAAGGATGACTACGTAAAATACTGGAATATATACAAGAAATACTTCATCGCAGGCGCAATATTCTCAACAAGGGTGCCTGAAATGATCTACAAAAAGATAAAAGGCTCGATGTTCACCGCACTTCTGCTGCTGGTAGTATTCTGGGCATCAGTATATTGTATGTATAAGGGATTGAACGATCCGTTCCTGTATTTCAGGTTCTGACAAAAGAGGAGATTATAAATGAACAAATTCAAACAGTGCACATATACAGTTATTCTTCTGCTTACCTGTATAGTCGCTTCACCTATGATATTCAAGCAGATATGGACAACAAGTGCGGAGAAGAAAAAGGAAACTCCAAAAAAGACCGTTGAGCTTGATCTTAATCAGAACGGTGCAGAGCTTCCCACCGAAGCCGGCCAGGTCCCTCCGGATCAGCCTTCTCCGGATACACTGGCAACTACTCTGCCGGTACAGACTGTTACAGACGCTGACGGCTCTGTGACAGAGATAGTCACAACGACCACTGCTGCTGCACCTGCGGCGCCAAGCGTGAACTTCGTAAAGTCTGACTTCTCCTACTTCGACGATGCTCTGTTCATCGGAGATTCACGTACCGTCGGAATTCAGGACTGGGGCTCTCTGGGCAATGCAGACTTCTTCTGCAACGTCGGACTTAACACACAGGCCGCCAGCTCCTCAGCCGTTGACGGAGATCTGGCCTCAATGCTCAACAGCAATAACTATGGCAAGGTCTACATCATGCTGGGTATAAACGAGGTCGGCAACGATTTCAACACCACCTTCTCAAATTATCAGAAGCTTGTTGAAAACGTTCGTGCCAAGGCTCCGAATGCGATAATATATCTGCAATCAAACCTCCATGTGGCCGCCTTTGCCGAGGACGGAAGCATCAACAACGACAGGATCAATACCCTTAACAGCATGATCCAGTCGCTGGCCGACAACAAGAAGATATATTATCTTGACATAAACCCCGTTTTCGATGATGACTACGGCTGTCTCCGTGAAGACTGTACGGAGGACGGCGTTCATGTATTCGGCGTTTATTACCCGTCCTGGTGCGACTGGTACGCTCTCCATACTATACAGGAACAGCCTACTGCTCCACTCCAGCCTATAACCGAGGCTCAGCCTGAGGAATAAGAATACAGCTGCCGCTCCTTACTGGGCGGCAGTTTTGTTTCGTTGACAAGCACGGCAACGAATGATATAATTGACTAAACTTCAAAATACAGAGGATTTAGAGATGAAAGCAGAGAATATAGTCAGGAAACGCAGAATGATCGCAGCACTGGTCACACTTTTTTCAACAGCCTGCATAATTATTTCAATTTTGTTCATAACGCTCCTTTCGCCTGACAGAAAAAATGGTCAGGAAAGCGCTGTACATAGCAGCACACACATTGATACTACTAATAAAGGCTCAAAAATACAAGCCGGTTCCCATATTTTCTTCGGCACATATGAGCAGGACAATGACGCTTCAAACGGAAAAGAAGACATAGAATGGCTCGTTCTTGCCAATGAAGGCGACAAAGCTCTTCTGATAAGCCAATACGGACTTGATGGCAAGCAATATGCAGATAATCTGAACGATACCCTATGGGAAACCTGCTCGCTGCGCAAATGGCTTAATGAAGATTTCATTGACATCGCCTTTTCTCCGGAAGAACAGAGCAGAATAATCAGTTCTGCCGTAACAGCAGACAAGAATCCGAAATACAGTACATCTCCCGGAAATGATACAACAGATAAAGTTTTTCTTCTGAGCATATCTGAGGTCGAAAAATATTTCAGTTCCTACAGCGACCGCCCATGTCATGGAACGGCTTACTGTTACGCTCAGGGCACGATAAAATCCAACATCACCGGATATTGCTGGTGGTGGCTGCGGACACCTGGCGACACGCCTATCTACGCCGTGGTTATTGAGGATGACGGTACATTGGAACTGGGCGGAGACCGTGTGACCCTCGGAGGCCAGGCTGTACGTCCTGCTATGTGGATAGATACAAAGGACTTATAAGGCTGGCGGATATTCCTTGATCCAGAACAGACGGATGAAAAATATACCCCGTTTCTCCTTCAATGGTACTTGACATTTTTAATAAGATAGCGTAAAATATAATAGATATCATAAAAACCGAAATGAGGTCAAAAATATGAAGAACAATGAAAAAGTAATGGACAAGATAGTAGACCTTTGTAAATCAAAGGGCTTTGTATACCCCGGCTCCGAGATCTACGGCGGACTGGCTAATACATGGGACTACGGCCCCCTGGGCGTTGAGCTCAAAAACAACATCAAGAAGGCATGGCTCAAGAAGTTCGTTCAGGAGAACAAGTACAACGTAGGCCTTGATTCCGCAATCCTCATGAACCCACAGACATGGGTGGCTTCCGGACACATCGGCGGCTTCTCAGATCCTCTCATGGACTGCAAGGAGTGTAAGACACGCCACCGTGCAGATAACCTCATCGAGGACTTCGACGGCACAAATGTTGCCGGCTGGTCAAACGAGCAGATGATGGACTACATCAAGGAGCACAATATCACCTGCCCTAACTGCGGCAAGCAGAACTTCACTGACATCCGTCAGTTCAACCTTATGTTCAAGACCTTCCAGGGCGTTACCGAGGACAGCAAGTCTGAGCTCTATCTCCGTCCTGAGACAGCACAGGGTATTTTCGTAAACTTCGCCAACATCCAGAGAACTACACGAAAGAAGGTTCCTTTCGGTGTTGCACAGGTAGGTAAGTCCTTCCGTAACGAGATCACTCCCGGAAACTTCATCTTCCGTGTACGTGAGTTCGAGCAGATGGAGCTTGAGTTCTTCTGCAAGCCCGGCACAGACCTTGAGTGGTTCGACTACTGGAGAAGCTACTGCAAGAACTTCCTCCTCAGCCTGGGCCTCAAGGAGGAGAATATCCGTCTCCGTGACCACGATCAGGAGGAGCTCTGCTTCTATTCAAAGGCTACAACAGACTTCGAGTACCTCTTCCCGTTCGGCTGGGGCGAGCTCTGGGGCGTAGCTGACAGAACCGACTACGACCTCACACAGCACATCAATACCAGCGGCAAGTCACTTGAATACTTCGATCCTGAGACAAACGAGAAGTACATCCCATACGTTATCGAGCCATCCCTCGGTGTTGAGAGACTTTTCCTCTCAGTTGTAACAGAAGCTTACGACGAGGAAGAGCTTGTATCTACAGACAAGAACGGCAACGAGAAGAAGGAGATCCGTACAGTTA
>JAAYBK010000273.1 GCA_012718885.1 Ruminococcus sp.
AAAAGATCTGCGGCGAGGATCCCTTATGTGCTCCTATTTCTTGCGGGAGCAGCATATGCTATGTTGATTATTTCCATTGCCGCTATAGCAATCGCCTCCCTTTACAGCGCTATAAGCGACTTTTCGGTGGAATACGGAGTATTATTCATCCTGGTGTGTGCAGTCGGCTTCCTTACTGAGAGAGTACGGAGAAAGCTTGAAAAAAAGCTATTCGTACAGCAGGCTGAGCATAACACAGGAAAGCTTCGCTCCCTGCTTCCGTTCTGCTTCGGAACGATCGGCGGCTTGACCGGACTGCTGTCACTGGAAATGTTTGAAGACGCTTTTCTTGACAGTAAAGGTATCATAAACTCCGCTATAGACTGGTACGGCGAACAATTACTATCAAATTATCTGTTAGGAACACTAATCCTATGGCTGCTGTGGATAGCTTTTATCGTATTATACAGCCTGTTCACACTTATAACTACGATAGTTCTTATAAAAAACAAAAAACGAAAGGAAAGTGATGTAAAATGAAAAACACCACAAGCATTACTGAGCTCTGCGGACTTTCATGTGTTAAGCTTGAAGCCGGCGGCTACGAGGCTTATATCGCAAACGAGGTAGGCTCAAACGTTATCCGTCTCAGAGACAACAGGAACGGTATGGAGTTCTTCCGCTTCAACAAGGACAATACTGCTGATACTATCAAGCAGTCCGCTGAAGTATGGGGACTTCCCACCCTCTATCTCCCCAACCGTTTCGCAGACGGAGTCCTCAAGACCTCCGATGCTGTTTATCAGCTCCCTGTCAACGAGAAGGCTCCCTACAACAACCACATCCACGGCTTTCTCCACAAGAGATGCCATGAGGTCATAGAGCACAGCTCTGACAGTAATTGTGCATGGGTAAAGACACGCTATGTCTATGACGACAAGGACGAGTTCTTCCAGTATCTCCCTGTGCCATTCGTTGTTGAGTACACCTTCACTCTCTCCGAGAACGGTCTTGAGCAGAATATCGTGTTCACAAATACCTCCGGTACAAAGGTGCTCCCCATGTCTCTGGCTTCACATACAACTATCAACGCTCCATTTGCTGACGGCGGCAAGGAAGAGGATATCCGCCTCACTGTCCCGATAGGAAAGAAGTGCGAGCTCAACGAGAGATGTCTCCCAACAGAGAAGCTGAAGACTCTTACAATGTGGGATCTGGAGTATAAGAACGGCAGCAAGTGCCCTGTGCTCCAGGTAGTCGACAACGATATGTATATCGCTGAATACGCTGAGCTGGACGGAGATAAGTTCCACGGCATCATCGCTGAGGATATCGCCAGCGGAAAGAAGCTCTGCTATGAGGTATCCGAGGAGTACGGCTTCTGGATAATCTGGAATGACCGTGGCTTCAACCACTACTTCTGTCCGGAGCCTATGACAGCTATGATCGACGCTCCTAACCTCAGCCTCCCTGCCGACGTTACAGGCTATCGCGAGATAAAGCCCGGCGAGAGCTTCGAGACACATGAGAGATTCTTTACAAAGTTATAATGCTTAAAGGGCGGGATTCCGCCCTTTTTCATTGCCGGATATGTGACAAATTCATCACATCAGACAAATCCGGCGTGCAATAATTGTACACACATACAAAAGTGATAAATACATCACATGAAGGAGACGAACAAATATGAAAAAGAAGAATAACTACCGCAATTTCCACATAATCACTATAATCGTTGTAACCGTAGTAATGCTGCTTTATTTTATAGGCAATATTTTCCCGGATAATAAATGGCTGACACCGGTTATTATTTTCGTTTATCTCAGCTCAACAACCAAATTAATCGGGCCATATGAGAAAAAAGATGAACTTACAAAAATTAACCTCGGCAGAGCTAATGGTATAACCCTTATCACCGTCATAGCTGCCTTGTTCGTAATAAGTCTCATCGGTTCAAATTCTGATAACAAAGATATATTCGCCAGTGAAGTATATATATTCACTGCGTTAGCTGCAATATTGATGAGAAGTCTGCTGTTTATAGTCTTTGACAGAACCCCTGAAAGCCTCGGGGGTGACGAGTAATGCCCGAACTTAAAACAAAACTCAAAGAATACCGTGCAATATTTGATATGAAACAGGGGGAGCTTGCCGAGCTGGTCGGCGTCAGAAGAGAGACCATAATCCGCCTTGAAAAAGGGCAGTATGTCCCCTCCCTGAAGCTGGCAATGGATATTGCAGCAGTATTCGGAACTACAGTTGAAGAACTCTTCAGCTTTGAATGATCTTATAAGACTTGACCTCCGGGCGGATATTATCCGCCCGATCTTCATTTTACAATAGTAAATATGCACAAAATACCGGCCGAAAATAATACATTGTTAATTTTCTGTTATCTATTGTATTATTCCTGATAATATGGTATAATAAGACAAATGCGGTGTGACTATCCGCTTTTATCACGAAAAACAAAAGGAGTATTGATTATGAAGTTCGGATTTTTTGACGACGCTAATAAGGAATACGTTATCAATTCCCCGAAGACTCCCTATCCGTGGATAAACTACCTCGGAAATCAGGGTTTCTTCTCACTCATCTCTAACACCGCAGGCGGCTACTGCTTCTATAAGGATGCACGTCTCCGCCGTATAACACGTTACCGCTATAACAACGTGCCTATCGATATGGGCGGACGTTATTTCTATATCAACGACAACGGCACAGTATGGAACCCCGGCTGGGCTCCTGTAAAGACTCCCCTTGACGAGTATCAGTGCCGCCACGGTATGGGCTACACCATTATCACAGGTAAGAAGAACGGCCTCAAGGCTGAGGTAACATTTTTCGTTCCTCAGAACTACGATGGCGAAGTTCAGCAGGTAGTTCTCACAAATGAGAGCAACGAGGCAAAGAGCTTCTCTATCTTCTCTATCGCTGAATGGTGTCTCTGGGATGCACAGGATGACTGCACAAACTTCCAGAGAAACTTCTCTACAGGCCGTGTTGAGATCGAAGGCTCAACTATCTACCATGTTACAGAGTACAGAGACAGACGTAATCACTACGCTTTCTATACTGTAAACGATGAGATCGACGGCTACGATACAGACCGTGATTCCTTCCTCGGAAGCATCTACAATGGTTGGGACAACCCTGAGACTGTTAAGGCTGACAAGCCTTCCAACTCTTTCGCAGACGGCTGGTCACCTGTTGCTTCCCACTACAAGAAAGTAACTCTCGCTCCCGGCGAATCCAAGACACTTATCTACATCCTCGGCTACGCTGAGAATCCTCAGGACAAGAAGTTCGCTGCTGAGAAGCCTGCTAACCTCCTTACAAGAGAGACATGGGTGCTCAACAAGGAGAAGGCTTATGCAATGATCGAAAAGTTCAATACTCCTGAGAAGGTAGCAGCAGGTCTTGAAGAGCTCCGCAATACATGGGACAACCTCCTTTCTATCTTCAAGGTAAATACTCCTGATGACAAGGTAAACAGAATGGTAAATATCTGGAACCAGTATCAGTGTATGGTAACTTTCAACCTCTCACGTTCCGCTTCATACTTTGAGAGCGGTATCGGCCGTGGAA
>JAAYBK010000274.1 GCA_012718885.1 Ruminococcus sp.
GGCAGATATTGTGTCTGTCTTTTCGTCGTGCATTTTTATAGATAAAGACCATCAGGAGTATGCCTTATTACATTAAACATACTCCTGATTATTTTCATTATCCGGTTGGCTTAATGACATTACCCACTATGGGGAGACCGGCTGTTGGTTAACTCACAATTATTTTTCAATGAACTTGACTTTTTCAGTATTCTATGATAGAATAAGTGTAGTAAAATTTAAGGTATTGATTTGAGTATATTACATCGACTGGTGTAGTATGTCCAAATCAATACCTTTTTTGTTATGTCAGCAAATTGACAAACCACGTCGGGAGACGGTGAATAGAGTGCTGTGATATGCACATAAAAGGATTCACTTACACATATAAACCCATTTGTTTTGTTGAGGAGGAATGAATATGAAAGATTTTGATGAGATTTTCGGCGACTTCAATTTTGATGATGATAACGACTTGGATTCTGAGGAAGATGACTTTGACTCGGCTCAGCTTGACGGCGAGGGAAATATTATTTATCCTTCTTTGAAGCTCCCCCCTAAAAAGCGATTGATAGAATGTCTGACACTGGAAAAAGCGGAATTCATGGACAGGAAATTTACAGATTTTCAACTGGGACACTTTATGTTCTATAATGTCACTTTCAGAAACTGCACCTTTGACCGTATCGACTGTCAGAACGGAAAATTCATAGCCTGTACATTTGAGGATTGCAGCATTATCTCTTTCTCAGGTGAAGGCTACGGATTCAGAGAGTGCGAGTTCACCAGATGCAAATGGAGCGGAAATGCGTGTATCGACGACGTTTATTATTACAGCAACTGCAAATACACTGACTGTGAAGAAAACTATGACCGCTGAAAGGAACGGTGTTTGTATGAATAAAAAGGAATTTGAAATGATGAACCAGAAACTCATCGACGGATACATCGACCGTCAGAAAAATCACGCTCATATGCTTAACGAGGATTATTATCCCGGCGAGAAGACACATAAAACAGGCTGGACATATGAGTGGGTCGGCAGGAATATGTATGAGTCTTTTTAAAGGCACGACCTTATGCAATACGCAAACAGCGATATCAGAATGACAAAGATCAGGAAGTTCGACCTTATCAATTTCAATATCATTGATATGAAATTTGAGCGAATGATCGCTGAACACTGCTGTATGATGAACGGGACTTTCAAAAACGTGCAGTTCTTTCGTTTCTGTATAGACGGACAGCCGTCCTGTCCTATCGACTCAAACGAGTACCACGATCACCGTAATATAGTGATGAATTGCAGGTTCGAGAAGTGCGTTTTCATGAATTCTTATACCCATTTACTTCTGTGCTTAGATGTGGTATAATATAAGCACCAAAATGTGGTTAAGCTCGTCTCCGTAGAAGCAGAGATAGGTTGCATATAATTTAATATTACGGATAAATATACAGTTTCGTTTTTTGTACGCTATTTGTACGCTATTGTTAAGAAAAAGCACTAAAAACTAGAAAAAAGCGTTTTCTGTAAATTGCTTCAAAATTGCGTAATACAGGCAAAATCCCATAATCACAAGATGCAAGAAAACGTCCGTTTTGACTTTCTCGAACCGCATCGAGCTAATGAAAAAGATAATATTGGTAAGGCAAAAGGATTCGCTGCTTATGCAAAGGAAAATCCCGGAGTTGGTCGAATTCAATTGATCAGACTTGAAAAGGATATTACAGGTAAGCCTCGCTTTAAACGTTTGGATATGACAATGAGCGAAGTAAGAGAAGCTGTATTAAGTGCAATTAACAATGATGAACTTGATCATCTTTTTGATAAGTTTGGTATGTTTGATTTTTAATATCGACCTTGTTCCTAAATGAGGTCAATAGAAACAATCCGTATAATAATGACCTCCCAATGGGAGGTCATTCATTTTATATTATAATAGCCAACCCGAGTATATTTTTGAATTACTTCCCCTCGTTCATTGTAGCCTACTAGGCGCTTATTGCAGCCAAATACCCAAAAGGTTAAAATCATGCATATCAGTTTAATGAATATGCAAATAATTCAGTTTATCTGTTTATCTGAAGAAAACATAGATTCAAGTTTTTCGACAACAAATTCATCATTATTATAATACCCAATAATGTCATATTTTTCGATATAAGCTCAAACTGACGCTGCTTTTCGGCTTCACGCTGCTCTTTTGTGAGCTGCTTGCGTTCGGTCTTCATTTGCTCCTGCATTAGCTTCAGCGCTTGCTGCGACTTTGTGCCGATACCTGCGATACTGAGCTGCTTTCGTGCATTGCGCTGCCGCCGTTTGGGATTATCAGCAGTCTGCTTTGTTTTGGCCTTAACAGCAGGACTGAACTTCAACTTGTAGTAATGCCTCAGCACGTAATCCCAGACTTCACTGTCCTTGGGTTCTGCTCCGAATGTGACCTTAGCCGCTGAGAGTTTATCATCTTCAGAGCGTTCAAATACTCCCACCCAGAAAGGCTCATCGAAAAAAACTGTCAGCATACCGTTCGTTTTGTCCATATCTTTCCCTCCTAAAAAATTGCTATGGACAAAGAACGGACAACCCGGAGGGGCAGGTTACTTACCCTGTATTCACAGGACGGCCGGGCTACCTACCGGCTCTAGCATACCCGAAGGTATACGTTGCGTTTTTATCTTTGTCATTTGATTGCACAGTTGTGCTGTTTATATCATAACATATCTGCATGGCTTGGTCAAGACTATGGGTTGACGGAATTTCACCTTTCGGTTATAATATAATCAGGCTCAAGTCATAAAAAAGTCATGGCGGCAGATGTGCTGCAAATGGCGAAATATCGCATATGTTACGATTCGTGTCATGGGTGTGACCGTACGGTTCTTTACTTTTTTCAGTCCCCGTGTTACCATGAGATTAGCCGAAAGGAAATCATCTGAAAGGAACACGGAATTATGAAAAAGAATGAAAAGAACATATTAATCACAGGCATGATAATGTTGGTACTGTTTGCAGTCTGGACTGTACTGATACAGACAGTTGATGTTCAGGCAGTGGGACAGAACGGAACGGACATCGGGTTTGCAGGTCTGAACGTGTGGTTCCATAAAATGACAGGCGTTCATATGTGGGTGTATACTGTCACCGACTGGCTTGGACTTGTGCCGATCTTTATCTGTATGATATTCGGAGTTGTCGGTCTGGTTCAGCTCATAAAGCGGAGAAGTCTTCTTAAAGTTGATAAGGATATTATCCTGCTTGGTATTTACTATATCCTTGTGATATTCGGTTATCTCATATTTGAGATGATACCTATAAACTACCGACCGATACTTATAGAAGGACGTATGGAGGCTTCTTATCCGTCTTCAACAACGCTTCTTGTTATGAGCGTAATGCCTACGTTAGCTTTTCAGGTGCATCGCAGGATAAGGAATACTAAAGTCAAATACGGTATTTATGCGTTTACGGTCTTATTCACAGCATTTATGGTGGTGGGACGCACTGTTGCGGGAGTACACTGGCTGACAGATATAGCAGGCTCTGTTCTGCTGAGCTCTGGACTGTACTTAATATATCATGGTGCTGTCCACCTCACTGACAAAAAATAACTAACGGAGAAACGGAAATGGAATTTCATGAGAAATTGCAGGAACTAAGAAAAGCAAAAGGACTCACTCAAGAGGAGCTTGCAAAGGAACTATATGTATCCCGTACAGCTATCTCAAAATGGGAGTCGGGAAAGGGCTATCCGAATATCGATTCGCTGAAAGAGATATCAAGGTTCTTTTCCGTAACCATAGATGAGCTTCTGTCATCGGAGGAACTCATTACTGCGGCAAAAGACGAGAACCGCTCAAATATCGGAAAAATGATAGACCTGCTGATAGGAGTAGTCGATATATTGAGTATTATGCTTATTCTTCTGCCGCTTTATCCTAAAAAGGTAGGAGAAACAGTCTCGGCAGTTGCACTGTTTGATTACACGCATATATCGTTCGGGATAAGCTGTGTATGCTGGGGACTGTTTTCAATACTTATAATCATCGGTGCAGTGAAGTTGTTTATGAATTACAGGAACATAGAAAAGGGCAGAAGCACAGTTACTGGCACATCGCTTGTACTTAGCATTATCGCGGTATTGTTCCTGACTATGGCAAGAATACCCTATGCAGCAACAGTAGCGTTCTTGCTGCTGTTGATAAAGGGAATAATGCTTTTCAAAGTCCCGAAAAGCTGAAAACTGAAAACGCTTATTCTGAAAATGCCGAAAGATATTGGCTGCCAAAGAGGAAAAATTCTAAAAGATAGCCAAGTACAATAAAACTAAGCATAAAAAATATAACGAACATAAACCAGAAAAAGCCGCAGGAATAAACTGCGGTCATTCTTATAACAAAAAAGTCCTCACAGCCGAAACTGTGAGGACTCATTGTTTTTAATCAGATAAACACATTAACGTGAATATCACGCCAGCTTAGTATCCTACGCTTAGTGGACTTCGCGTAAAGGTATTCTTTAGCATCGTCCAGATTCAGCGTAAAATAGCCAACCTGAGTATATTTTGGAATTACTTTCCTTCGTTGATTGCAGCCGGTGTTGCAACCAGTGAAAAATGAAGTATCAACAGTAATTGTCTGCAATATTTTTCCTACACTTTTCCTACAGTTAGACAATTTTTTCTGCAAAGGCATTACACGGCAAATCTGCTCAAATCCTCGAAATATAGGCGCAGAAAAGTATTTTGATAAACCGGATGAAACTGCGGAATATCCGTCAGCATAGGCTTGTGGTCCCGAAGACCGTGGGTTCGAATCCCATCTCCCACCCCAGAAGAATAGGCACTTTCGAGAAATCGGAAGTGCCTTTTTCGTTAGTTTCTAATATAACAAGCCCCCGCAACCGCTAAAAGACAGCTGACCTTTTGCACTAAAATCAGCAAGCAAATATATTCAATGTGACAAATTTTTCTCTGCCTTGCAACGATCCGGACGTTTTTCTACACCTATTTATCAGAACACTCTTTTGAAAGGATGGTCGCCATGAAAATGATCACAGTTATGGCTTTCTCTGCTTTAATACTTCTGTCAGGCTGCGGCAGATCAGACAGTGAAGCCGAAAGCTCAGAAGCAGCTTCCAAAGTTCAGACAGCTACTTCAGAAACCAGCAATTCAACAGGCTATATAGCCGATGCTCTGGACATCAGCAATAAAAAAGATGCTGAATTTTATATCATGAGAGTTAATGATGATTATATCCGGATACCAGGTACCTGCAACTGGATCTATCTGACCCAAGGCGGAGCTTACCCCGACCTAAGAAACGGTCAGATAGCAAAGGTATCTGCCGATGTAGAAATTTATGACGGCGGCGAGGCCGGATACATGGGGAATTACTTTATCCAGGAGTTAAAGGATTCCGTTATATTACAATATGAAGATGTTGTAAAGTACATCGATATCCCCAAAGCCACAGAAACGGAAAAAATGAACTACGGAAAACATATGCTTCAATATCAGCATAACGATGAGCTGTATTTCATAATCCTGAACAGACAATACATTGATGTCTTCCTTAATGATGAACTGTTCATGGAGTATGAATACGATCAGCTCGACAATATTCTGAGTCCTTTTTTTGAGAAGTTAAACAATTAGAGAATGAAACGATGACGCAAAATCATAAAAAGCAACGGCTCCTGTTTTATATAAAGCAAACGGACTTGATGTGTTTAAGTACTTTGAATTGTTGCTCACTGTATTGCCAAGTATGGCATTCCTGACAAATCCGGATATACTTTAAGAGCTTCTGCCATGGAATAAATCTGTGCAGAAAATCTGTAAAGTAAAATGAGTTATAGTAATCCCCGAGCCACAGCTCGGGGATCATTTATTTATGGGTGGTTTGTTATTAGACGGTTACCCCAGAAACGCCACATCACTATGTGGCGGGGGTATTTTTTGCATTTTTTGCTTCAGCGTATGCTCTGCACGATATTTCCAGAGCCGTCAGCCTCCCACAATCAAATTCGCCCATAAATAGCCAATGCAACGAGAATATACATGATTGTCAACGTCAGTTGACAGATTTCCAGCGTTAGTTGGTAGACCTTTTTCGACAAAAATGGTACTATGGATTCATCAGGAAAACACTATCGCCCAGCGATAGAAGGAGGAATCATTTATGAAGAAAAGTATCATTTACAAACTCAGTCCATTCAACAATTATGATGATATGCCGGCACCGATCTTAGTCTTGAAAAAGCTGCTCGCATTTTTCATCTGCTTCGTACTCGGAATGCTCGCAGGCAACGGAGTCATTATTGGTATAATGATCGCCTGCGGAAAAGATCTGTCAAAGGGAGAAACGTTCAGCGATAACGTTATGGCTCTTCTGGGACTTTATTGTATGGCGGCGATCATAGCAGTCAGCATTCTCTACTGGAAGCTTATAGAAAAAAGGAAACTCTCAGAAATGGGCGTGACCAGAAATGTTTCAGGCTGGTTTATCGGCGCAGGTATAGGCGCACTGTTGATTATTGTTTCAGTTTCTGTTATAATGCTAACAGGCACTATAAAATTCAGCGGCCTTTCCGGGCACTTCAATATCGCAATGTTTCTGTTAATGTTCGGCGCATATGCCGTACAGGGAGCTTCTGAGGAGTTCCTTTCAAGAGGAGTTGTATTCTGCTCACTCAAAGACAAGGTATCTCTCCCCGTTGCCGTCGGCGCAAATGCACTGGTATTCATCATCCCGCATATGGATACACTGTTTGTTGCAGAGCCGCTGTTCATTATCTCCGGAACAATTATTTTAGTCATAATCTCATGCGTATTCTCATTCATCACTCTTCGCACCAAGAATATATGGGCAGCCTGCGGACTTCATACGGTATGGAACTTCTGCCTTGAATGTATCTTCGGAATGACCGTCAGCGGAAGCGAGAGCGCCGGAGTTTCTGTCATAAATATGCGTACAGTAGGAAAGAATCTCCTCAACGGCGGCGTGTACGGCATAGAAGCAAGCGCAGTGACCGCTGTAACCACAGGCGCCGCAGCTATACTGCTGTGGAATTCATATAAAAAAGTCATTAAAGAAAGGCAGGCGTGAATTATGGAGTTCAATAACAAGCTTTACGACCTTCGCAAGAAGAAGGGCTTATCACAGGAGGAGCTGGCAAACAGGCTCAATGTTTCAAGGCAGACCATATCCAAGTGGGAGGTGGGGGATTCTACCCCTGACATGGAGAAGCTGATAGCTATCAGCGACCTCTTTGAGATATCCCTGGACGAGCTGATTATGGACAATGCACCGGCGCCTGCCGCAGAAGCTCCGGCAAAATCGGATCTTTACTCTGACATAAAGGAAAAAGTCCTCACGGAGGATAACAAGAAAAAGGCTAAAAAGGGACTGAAAATAGCTGCAATAGTATTGGGAGCCTTTGTCCTGATCGACCTTGTATCGTTTGTTGTATATGTCAGTGTGAATGGTTTCCCCGGTTGAACAGATCTTCCCCCACAGCCTGACCGGCAAAACAAATACATCTGAATAAAATCAAAGCGGGTGATAATGTGCTTTTATCACCCGCATTTTTTATTCAATGTTTTCTATTTTAGCTTTCTTTTTTCTCTGATAATTATTATACAACAGTGCATAAAGGAGCGAAGACATAGCAATCATGCACCCACTTATTCTCCTTATTCTTTATTTTTTCAAAATGATACCATACCTCGCCATTATCCCATTTAACCTGATAATCTGATGTATAATTAGTATTCAGCTTTACATGACCAAGAGCATCTGAACCTGAGCAAGCCTCTCTTCTTATTTTGGTACCATCATTCTTTTTAGTAACCTTAACAGTTGTCTTTTTTTTGACCTTCTTACTTTTTCCACGGTTAGAATCACTGCAATCAGCTTCCTTTATCCAACCCTTTACTTTCTTTCCATTAGTTGCTACGAACTCATCTGAATGCAACAGTGTTGGCTTATTGTTCTGAGCCCTGATAGTATCAACAGTAAATGTATAACCAACTGCTGCGGTTGCAACATATTTTCCTGCGCCGTCAACTATATGAGCACCTGCCTTTGTGGCATAACGCTCCTGATTAACAGCGATATCCTGTGCGTTTGCATCAAGGGAGATCATTACGGAAGGGAAAATATCGTTTCCGGTTGCGAATGAAGTAGCTGCTGAGCCTGTGATAAGTGTGAGAGCTGCGAGTGCGGTACAAATGTACTTACGTGTTTTTAACATTCGATATTACCTCCTGTATAATTTGTCGGTATTATTACTAACACCGATAACCATTATAGCACTAATGCTCAGCAATGTCAAGAAAATTTCAAAATAATTTTTTCAAAGCTGCCGTGTTTAAAGCAAACAAGGCTATATACAGCCAAAATTCACGCTGTCATCCACGATCCCCAGGCCAAACGCCAGCATTTTTTACCATATTATCTGAATAATCCGCTTATTACCGGCACTGCCGCACTCAGTCCAAGAGCTGCAAGGAGCTGCTCACGCTCCGGTATCACCGTCTCAAACACCGTCTGTAACTGCGGGACCATAACCGCAGCAGCCAGCACTCCGACTGATATCACTGCCGCCAGCAGCAGCTTCATATTTCCGAATGGATTGATACGGAATATGGAGCGTGTCTCAGACCTGCATTCAAAAACGTGTATAAGCTGAGACATGACAAGAGTAATGAGAGCACAGGTCCGTGCAGACTCCTCCGTACCGCCCAGCCGCAGCGAAAAAGCGAATGATGCAAGTGTGCATAGGCCGATGAATATGCCCCTGAATACTATCATCCCCATAAGACCGCCGGAGAAGAAGCCCTCTGTTGAACGTCTTGGCGGACGGCTCATTATCTCCTTTTCAGGCGGATCCATGCCCAGTGCCACCGCCGGCAGCCCGTCTGTAACAAGATTCACAAGGAGTATCTGCACCGGCAGCAGCACCATAGGCATCCCCATAAGTATGCCCAGAAACATGGTAAGCACCTCCCCGATGTTGCAGGACAGGAGGTAGCGGACAAATTTGCGTATATTAGCATAGACGCAGCGGCCCTGCTCCACTGCGTTCACAAGGGTGGCAAGGTTATCGTCAAGGAGTATCACATCTGCCGCCTGCTTCGTAACATCAGTACCGGTAACGCCCATAGCTACGCCCACATCCGCCTCTTTTATGGCAGGAGCATCATTCACGCCGTCCCCGGTCATAGTCACTATCTCTCCACGGCGCTTGAAACTCCGGACTATACGCAGCTTATGTACAGGCTCTACACGGGCAAACACGGTATATTTGCCTATGATACGATCAAGCTCCTCATCTGACAGCCTGTCGAGCTCCTCTCCGGTCATGGCCTTTCCGCCTTTGAGGAGACCTGCCTTTCTTGCAACGGCAACGGCGGTATTCTTATGATCTCCGGTTATCATAACAGTCTTTACCGAGGCGTTTGCACACTTTCTTATGGCAATTCTTGCCTCCTCACGGGGAGGGTCGATCATGCCTGCCAGTCCGATAAACACCAGTCCTCCCCTGTGCGGATCAAAGGTATCCGAATCGCAGTAAGCCAGCGCCAGCACTCTCAGCGCCTTATCCGACATCTCAATGACCTTTGTGCCTATGCGCCTGCGGACTTCCGGTGAAAGCGGCAGAAGCTCTCCTTTTTCATCCATATACATGGAGCACCTTGGCAGCAGCACCTCCTCTGCGCCCTTGAAGTATGTCCTTTTTCCGCTGCCGCAGGTACAATGAACAGCCATGAAACGGTTCTCGCTGTCAAAGGGGAATTCATCAAGTCTCCGGCGCTGATCTTCAAGGGAAGCCTTTGTTATGCCGGCCTTTGAGGCGGCTATCAGCAGAGCTGCCTCTGTAGGATCTCCTGTGACCTTCCATTCGCCCTTCCCGGTAACAGCGCCCCTGTTCCGGTTTTTCGTCCCGGCAGGAGCAGCTATAGAAGCGTCCGAACAGATCACACCGCAGATAAGGCTCTCAGTAAGGGCTTTTTCGTTTATAGGATTGATAGCCGTCCCCTCATCGCCCCTTGTCACGCCGCCGCTTATACGATAGCCCATGCCGCTGAAATAGTAGCTCTCATCTGCGGCAGCAAGCTCGGTGACCGTCATTTTATTCTCGGTGATAGTGCCGGTCTTATCCGAGCATATGACAGAAGTGCAGCCCAGCGTTTCAACACTGTGAAGCTTGTTGACAAGGGCTTTCTGCTTCAGCATACGGTTGACTGCCAGCGCCAGGGCTATAGTCACTGTAGCCGGAAGTCCCTCCGGGATAGCAGCGATCGCAATGGTTATTCCGGTCATAAGCATAGCGAAGACCTCCTCACCCCGGAGTATACCTGCCGCAAAAACCGCTCCGCATACGATAAGGCATATCACCGCCACAGCCTTTCCGAGCTCCGCAAGCCTCTTTTGCAGAGGTGTTAGCTCCTTGTCGATATCCGCCAGCATTTCCGATATCCGTCCCATCTGAGTACGCTTTCCCGTAGCTATGACCTTCGCCATGCAGGTACCCTTTGTGGCAGATGTGCCGCAGTAAACTATATTGCTCTTGTTTATGGAATTATCGGTATCAGTGGCAGGGCCGGCAGATTTTGCCGCTGCCTGGGATTCTCCCGTCAGCATAGCCTCATCGGCAAAGAAGCCGGCCGCCCTGAGCACAGCGCAGTCAGCAGGTATACGGTCGCCGGCCTCCAGCTCTATGATATCATCGCAGACAAGTCCGGCGGCATCGATAACTTTCAGCTCCCCGTCACGATAGCATTTAGCTGTGGGCGCAGTCATTGAGCGCAGGGCTTCAAGAGTGTGTTCAGTGCGGAATTCCTGAACGAAGCCCAGCACAGCGTTGAGCAGGACGATGAGTATTATAGTCACAGCGTCGGATATCTCTCCCAGCAGGACGGATACGCCTGTAGCAGCAAGGAGTATCATCACCATTACATCCCTGAACTGACCGATGAATATAGCGGCCGCACTTGTCTTTTTCCCCTCTTCAAGCAGATTCTCCCCATCGGCTTTAAGTCTTTCAGCCGCTTCCTTTTCGGTAAGTCCCATATTATTCCCTCCGGATAAAGAATTTGTCCATACATCATATGCTGCCGTGGGACAGGATATTCACAGCTGAAAAATATGTATAAGATAAGCGAAAACTGAGTGAAAGCCGTTGCATTATATTTTTTTGTATGTTATAATGTATAAAGCATATTATCGGCTCATAGCCGTAAAGAGAGGGTTAGTAAAATGTTTAAGAAGAATAAGACCGCCGCACTGCTGATGAGTCTGCTCATCTGCGCTTCTGCGGCAGTATCTCCGGTAAGCGCATATGCCGACAATGAGGAAAGCGCTACCGTTTCTGAAGCAGCAGATGAAGCTGCCGACAGCAATGAAAAAACATCCGGCGACTTTACATATACCGTCAGTGACAATGATACTGTTACCATTACAAAATGCTCCAACACTATCGTTGATCTTGTCATCCCTGAAACTATAGACGGCCTGCCCGTAACCGATATCGGTGAATGGGTATTCGGCAAGGAGGCAAATAAATTCCTTGAGACCGTATCCATACCTGCATCTGTGGAGTATATCTCCACCAACAACCCCTTCAAGGTCTGCGGCAATCTCAGGGAGATAACAGTCGCTTCCGGAAACAAGGAATACGTTTCCGAGGACGGGATCCTCTTCACCAAGGACAAGAAGCGTCTTGTATGCTATCCTACAAGAAAATCCGGCAAGAGCTATGCTATCCCGGACGGAGTTGAGGAGCTGGGAAGCGCTGCTATATACGAAACTGAACTGGAAGAGATAACCTTCCCGGACAGTCTCAATACTGTGAAGGATTTCTCTGTGGCAAGGAACGCCTCACTGAAAAAGGTCGATCTGAGCAAGACTGAGATCGACAAGATCGGCGGTTATGCCTTTTCCGGCTGTACCTCCCTCACAGAGGTCAACTTCCCGGAAGAGCTCTCAACTATCGGCGGCGCCGCATTCTTTGGATGTACTGCCCTTACGGAAGTCGAGCTGCCTCATCTTATCACATCTATCGGACAGTACGCTTTCATAGACACCGGTCTCAAGAGCGTGAAGATCCCCCGTACAGTTCAGGAGATAGGCTACTGTGCGTTCGGATATGAGACTGCTCCCAACGGTGAGGAATGTCCTGTCAGTGACTTCATCATCATCGGTGAATACGGCTCCGCAGCCCAGACATACGCTACGGATACAGACAGCGAATACGGCTACGCAAACGATTTCACCTTCCAGTCTGAGGAAGAAAATGCTGACGTTGAGGAGATACTTTCTCTTGAACAGAAAACATGGGAAGACTATGACTATGCCGTTGACGGCAATGAAGTATACATACTCTCCTGCAATTCAACGGATGATGTTATAAATGTGCCTGCCGAGATAGAAGGCAAACCTGTAACAAAGATATACACTATCGCATTCAGCAGCACCTATGCAAGAGAGATAACCATACCCGAAGGCGTAAAAGAGATAAAGAAAATGGCATTCAAGGACTGCGGTATGCTTGAAAAGCTCACTCTCCCGCAGAGCCTTGTTACTATCGAGGATTATATATGCAACGGCTGCGAAGTGCTCAGATCAGTAGACCTTGGCGGAGCTGAGACTATCGGCTCAGACGTCTTCCTCGGCTGCAATTCCCTTACCGATATCACTATCTCAGGCAACTGCAAGACAATAGGTGTAGGCAACGAATACCCCTTCGCAGGATGCAATGCCCTTGAGAACATCAATGTAGTATCCGGAAGCGGAGGATCATTCTCATCTGAGGACGGAATCCTATACAGCAGTGACAAGAAGGCTCTGCTGTGCTATCCTGCCGGAAGAACAGCCAAGACCTTCAAGGCCTCAAAGGACATCACAACTATCGGCAAATCCGCATTCTTCCTCAATCCTTACATCGAGGAGGTAGAGCTGCCCAACGTTGAGACCATAGACATAGGCGCATTTGAAGGCTGCTCTGCACTGAAGAAAGTCAAGCTCTCAAAAAAGCTGAAGACCGTAGGCGCTTACGCCTTCCTTGACTGCACGGAGCTGAAGAGCCTGCGTTTCTACAAGGATCTTGAAGAGATCGGCGAATACGCCTGCGGATATTACTACATGACCGATGCAAATCTCCTTGAAAACGAGGAGAACGGTGAAACACTGATAAAGGACTTCAAGATCTATGCCGACAAGGGTACAAAGGGCTATGACTACGCCAAGGACAACGATATCGAGGTCATAACCGGAACTATCGAGCTCTTCGGAAAGAACGTGAAGAAGAGCATATTAGAGGCCGCTGCAGGCGCTGTCGCACTCGCAATCGCTGCTCTGATCGCTTTACTGTTCGCAAAAAGATCAAAGAAAAAGAAGAGCGAAAAAGAGAAGACCGAAAAAATAAAGAAGGCTGCCGAGAAAAAGGAAAAGAAGGCTGAAGCCAAGAATGACGAAGAAAAGGCTGACGAAGACAGCTCTGACGGAAAGGATGACACTGATGATAAACAGGATTAAGAAGTTACTATCCGTATCCGCAGCAGCATTCCTTTGCTTTGCCGCAGTACCGGTGCAGACACTTCGCACAGACGCTGCCAGCGGAGCTCAAGACGTTAAGCAGGACGGCCTTTTCACATACGAAGAGGTAGACGGCGGCTATGCAGTCAAAAGATTCATCGCCACAACAATGACCAGCTTCCCCAGTGTCGTAAACGGAACTCCTATCGTAGAGATAAAGGATGACGCATTCTACAACTGTGCCGGCATCACTGAACTGGAGATACCGCCTACCGTCAAGAAAATCGGCAAGGGTGCTTTCAGCTTCTGCACATCCCTTCGCAAAGTCACGCTCCCGAAATCCCTGACTGAGATCCCGGACAATGCCTTTATCGGCTGCAACAGCCTCACAGAGATCGAGATACCGGACAGCGTTACAAGGATCGGCGAGTCTGCATTTTCAAACTGCTCTGCACTGACTGCGATAACTCTGCCGGATTCGCTTACAGAGATAGGCGATGCCGCATTCACCTGTGTTCCGCTGGAAACAATAGACGCAGACGGATGTGCAGGCTTCGTGTTTAACAACGATTGTCTCATGAACAATGACAAGACCGAGATCTACAGAGGCTCGGCTGCTATAAAAGGCACTCTCCGCATCCCTGAGGGCATAAGAACTATCAAGCCCGGAGCTTTCTCCATGTGCTACGGTCTTGAAGAGGTATACTTCCCGGGCTCTGTTACAGAGATATGCAACAATGCATTCTGGGACTGCTGCAACGTAAAGAAGCTGGATTTTTCCGAGGGACTTACCTCCATAGGCACCGGCGCTTTCACCTATAACGAGCTTGTTCAGACGATAGAGCTGCCAATATCACTTAAAGAGATCGGCGACAGCGCCTTTCTCGGATGCGCTTCTCTGGATCACCTGGTATTGCAGGACGGCCTGGAGAGCATTGGTGACAAGGCATTTTTCGGCTGCGGCAATCTGATGAAGGCCACTGTTCCGAAAAGCGTCAAGACCGTAGGCGAAAAGGCCTTCGGCTACACCATAGACAGCACCGGCAGCAATGAGATAAAGATCAGCGGCTTCAAGATGAACGTCTCATCAGGATCAGAAGCAGAAAAATATGCAAAGTCAAATGATATAGACTACTCTGCTTCTGACAAGAACCTCAGGCACTTCGCATTTATAATAATAGCAGTTGCACTTTTACTGGCTGCTGTAGTATTTGCAGCCGTACTCATGGCAAGAGGACGCAAGGGCGCTCCTATCTCTGCAAGGAAGGCCAAAAAAGAGGCTCTGGAAAAAGAAGCGGAAGCAAACTACAAAAAGATCGTTGAAGAAGATGAGCCGGAGGAAAATACCCAGTCTGAAAAGAAGTCCGGCGGCGACAAAAAAGTCTCCGCAAAAAAGTCCGAAAATAAAGAGAAAAAGAACTGACATCCAATGGCATAACATCAAAAAACACCGTTATCAGGGCGTTTCCTGTAACGGTGTTTTTATTTGCATATGCAAAATATATATAGGAATTAAAAATAAATATTTGAAATTCCGTGTCTGTAATGCTATAATATAGACAAGCCAATAAGAACAAGAAATTTTCTATCCATCCTTTAAAAAAGAGTGAGAACCTTACGGTTTCTCATTCTTTTTTTTTGCTGCTTCTTCCATGCCTTGTCTTGTAAAGTCTGCAAATCTTGTTATATAATCTATACAGTTCTTTATCATCGGATGATCTTCAACTTTTTTACGGTAGATTATTATATCACGGTTCAGACAAGTTGCATATGAACACGGTCTTGTTGTCATGCTGCCCAATGCAAGCGGTGCCGGGTGAAGCGGGCCTACCCACATGTATGCATTCTGTACTATATCAAGCATACTCTTCTGTGTACCACGGTCATATACGTATATCTTCTTTCCTCCCGTTTTTGACACATAATCGGGATTTATAGAAGCCTTACGAACTATGTCCGGCTCAGAATCGTTATGGATTATCTCAGGATACTTCTCAAGAAGTTCAAACGGAACATCATCATACTTTGTAAGAGGATGATCCTTGTGCATCATGAGCTGCAAGTGGTATTCCAGTATAGTCCTGCTGCAAAGCTTTTTTGATTCAAGACGCTCCTGAAGGACATCGAGCTGAAGCGTAGGTATACGAAGAACTCCGATATCGGCCACTCCGTTGCAGGTCTCCTCAATAACCTTATTGGTGCTTGTCTCAAGAAGAGAGATACTGAAGCCCTGAGTAGTCTCGTCCAGATCGGATATCATCTTGCCCATAGCTGCGGCAACGTATGGAGAACGTGTGGCTGCCACTCTTATCTCAGAGGTATTCATCTCCTTACGGGAATACAGAGCCTCCAGGCTGTGGAACTCCTCAACGATGCTCTTAGCTCTCTCTATGAACTCCTCGCCTTCCGGTGTGATGACCATACCGCTCTGAGTACGCTGGAATATCTGTATGCCAAGGCTTTCCTCAAGATCCTTGAGTGCGATACTTATATTAGGCTGAGCCTGATAGAGTACCTTAGCGGCCTTAGTGATACTTCCTTCCCTTGCAATTGCAATAACATATTCAAGATGCTGTATTTTCATTATTCTCACCTCCTTTATTATTATACATACATTATAGCATATTAATCCTGATAATTCAAGCACCGGCACATCAAATTTGCATTTTTTTTACACATATGCCGAATCACCGCATTCCCGGATGTGAATGCGGTATTATAATGCCTTTTGCATAAGGTCTGCCGTTTCTTTTTGTGCAGCTTTTTCTTTGTTGAAAGTTGACATTTTTTTGCGGATATGTTATAATTATATAGGCTTTGATACACAAACCGCATGATATCATTATCCGCATTAAGCAGGATATTATCCATTACCGCCGAAAGGAGGCGCCAGTATGAACGAAATGACCGAAAAATATATCGCCTCACACCTCTTTGAAAAGCGTGAGGAGGACTTTGAACACGCCTCCCTTGACCGTGAGATTGCTTTCTACGACAGCATCTGCGCCGGTAATATCGAGCTGGTAAGGGTGTTCATGCAGCCTCTTTGCAGCGAGGGATGCGGCGTTCTCAGCGAGGACAGCCTCCGCAACCTGAAATACCATTTTGTCGTCCTCGCAGCTCTCATCGCACGTACCTGCATAAACAAAGGTATGACGCCGGAGGAGGCATACAGCCTCAGCGACTATTACATAATGAAGGCTGACAAATGCACCAACGAGCCGGCTCTACGTGATGTCCACAAGGAAATGATAGAGGGCTACACCGACAAGATGCGTATAATAAAGCTCAGCGGCATATGCTCAAAGCAGGTGGTCAGTGCTATCGACTACATCGCCAATCACCTCCACAGCCGTGTTCTGCTTGAGGACGCAGCCGAGCAGCTAAAGCTGAGCCCGGCCTACCTGTCAAGGCTCTTCAAGAAAGAGACCGGCATCCCCTTCAGCGAATACGTGAACAAGATGAAGACAGAAGAGGCCTCTGCGCTCCTGCTCTACACCGAGCACACAGATACCGAGATCAGCAATCTTCTGGCATTCAGCTCACAGAGCTACTTTATAAAAATATTCCGAAAGCACTTCGGAATGACGCCCAAGGAATACAAAAGGCGCTACAAGATACCGGTATTCAATGCGGACGCAAAAAAATAGATCCCACGCTTTCAGCTATATTTCGGACGGTAATGCCGTCCGAAAAAATTTTTTTGAAAAAATGCACGAAAACAGCCTTCTCAGTTGTATGTATAGTAAAGGGCCCCAAAGGATATGAAAGGAGGTAATGATATGACTGACAATGAAAACACAGCACTGTATGCTTTCAGGAAATACGGAGACACCGTTCTCAGAGCGGCCTATGCCTGCACAGGCTCAATGCAGGAGGCAGAGGATATCACTCAGGACGTTTTTCTGAAGCTCCACTCCTCGCAGACAGAGTTCGCAAACGATGAGCACATGAAAGCATGGCTGCTGAGAGCCGCTATCAACCTCGGAAGGAATTATCGCAAGAGCTTCCGCTTCAGCCGCACATCTTCCATCGACGATGAAAATGCGCCGCAGATCGCAAGCCCTGTTGATGATCCGGACGGCATCAAGGACATGATAAGAGCTCTCCCCCAGAAATACAGCGAAGTCATATTTCTTTACTATTACGAAGGATACAACATCCGGGAGATCTCTGAATTTCTCGGGAAAAGCGAGAACACAGTAAGCTCCCTGCTCCAGAGAGGAAGAAAGAAGCTCCGGATGGAACTTGAGAAGGAGGATAACTATGGATCAGAAAGAATATAGATATCACCTGGACAACATTAAATGCAGCGATGAGTTCAAAAATAAAATGGAAAAAGCTCTCGCATCTGAACCAGGAAAAACCGAGGAATACGAGGATAGTGTAAGCAGCGTTGAGCGCATACACACATCCGTATTCAAAAGATATGCTGCAATGGCAGCAGCTCTCGTACTGGTATGCGGTGCAGCCGGTACAGTATGGTACAGAGCATCAAAGGACAAGAACGATACACATATCGCAGCCAGCAGCGTTGAAACAACTGAGGAAGCTACAACAGAAGCACAGGAATCCACAACCAGCGTTTCCACGCTCCCCGAGGCATTTAACGAGATATCATGGATGACCGGCGTTTTACAGCTACCGGTAATCTTTTATGTTGACGACTCTCAGAACGCCCATTCACTTACTATAGATTCAGTTCTCATATCTCCTGTAGCGGAGATGATACAGACACTTGAGTGGACTGAGGATACAGATTTTGATTACAACAACTTCTACATTCTTGGCAACACATCCATAAACGAAAAGGGTCAGATACTCATAGGCAGCAAGGTCTACAAAACAGATTCTGCCAAGGAGCTTGCCGACGCAGTATATGAGGCATTCTCGACCAGCAGCGATTTCACAGTAAACGATGAGTTGTTCTACAAGATTGCCCGTTCAACAGAGTACTACACAAAGCTGAACGCTTCTGTTGAAGTTATCTACGATTCGCCATATTCAGAAAACGGCAATATTCTTACTATTAATGAGCGTGGTGAAATGGAGGTCACTATAGATGCAGACAAGGTGACACACGAGCACACCACTCTTCCAAGTGCAGAATATAAAGCTGACGGTCTCAGCGGCTTCTACGATGAGGCAAGCTACGGACGTTCATATTTTGATGAGATGTGGACCGGTTTTGAGCCCGGCATCAGCTATACCCAGCTCACCAACAAAGTGCTCCACAAGCTTACTCTCAACAAGCACACAGAAGAATACATCGACAAATATTATCTCTTCATCCGTGATTTAGACAATGAAACACACGAACTGGTGATCGATCCCGATACAGGAATAATCACAGAGTACAGAGAATATTCTGAGGACAAGACATATATCAGCTACAAGCTCAGCAACATCCGCTATACAAACGACAATGGCAGCAGCAATATTAATACAGACGCTTCCGGCAACGATACTGCTCAGAATATTATCAGACAGCATATCTCCGACGGCAGCAGTGAGATCAGATATTGTGCTGAAAGAAGACAGGATTATGTTCAGCCTGAAGGTACTATTATAAAGCAAAATGTATCCACAGACGAGCTTAAGTCCCTTCTCAGCAGCTGCACATGGAGCTATACCTCTGAAGAATTTGAACAAAAGAATTTCTATATGATTGAGGATGCTTACGATACTCTTTATATAAACGAAAAGGGTCAACTCGCATGGGGAAACTATACATTTGCAACAACAGACCATGCAGACGAGATAAAGGAAATGCTCCGTGGATATTTTGAAACCGAATCCGGTTCTATTGAGGATTTCCAAAAGTCACTTATAGAATCTGTAAGCAAATACGACCACTTTACAGCAGAGGGAGATATCACTTTCTGCTATGACAGATACAACAAAGGTATAGAGAATGGTGTTGAATTTGAGGATAAATGCCGCTATAAGATAAATGCTCCCGGCGCAGAATGGATAGTAAATAAAAACGGCACAGGCAGCTTCTCCTGCGATAACGCTACCTTAGACAATGGAAGCACAGCTCTGAGCGCTAAGGTAAGCTGCGAAAAGAACGGCGTGAATCTGTCACTGACAGAGACAGGAAAGGATCTTGATGCTTTTGATGCCGTCTCCGATATTACAGTTACAAACGACGGCAATACCCAGTGTGTAAGGCGTTTCAATCTTACAGGCGTTCCCGGTATCGAAACTCCCCTCCCGGACTATCAGTTCATAGTCGATAAAGCACTTGAAATGATCGGACAATGCAATTCAAATAACAACTATGAAATAACTGAGGAAAACGGTATCCGCTATCTCAAAATGAACGCTACACACTATACTATGACTTACTCCTGCAATGTGGATGTTGTCATAGGTATAGACGAAAACGGTATGCTGGTAAGATTCAGCGAAAAGAGCAACGATACAACATACTATGATATGACATTGAATAACATAACCCTTAATCCATAACTCATATTATCTCCATAAAATATTATTGCCAAGCCTCCGGAAATGTGTTATACTTTATGTAACAACATTTCCGGAGGTATTTTATGAAATTCATATCATGGAACGTAAATGGTTTCCGTGCCTGTCTGCAAAAGGGCTTCGGGGACTTTTTCAGCAGTGCTGACGCTGATATATTCTGCTTGCAGGAAACAAAAATGCAGCCCGAACAGGCTGACTTCTCCCCGGAGGGATACTACAAGTATTTCCACAGTGCTGTAAAGAAGGGCTATTCCGGCACGGCAGTATACACAAAAAAAGAGCCTCTCTCCGTGACCTACGGACTTAACGGCGAGCATACCGACGAGGGAAGGGTAATAACCTGCGAGTACGAGGACTTCTACTTCGTATGCTGCTATGTCCCCAACGCACAGGACGGCCTTAAGCGCATCGATTACAGAATGGAATTTGAAGACGCAATGAGAGGCTACCTCAGCAGCCTTGACAAGAAAAAACCGGTGGTATACTGCGGCGATCTCAACGTTGCCCACGAGGAGATAGACCTGAAGAATCCCAAAACCAACCGTGGCAACGCCGGCTTCTCCGATGAGGAAAGAGGCAAGTTCACCGAGCTGCTCGGAGCAGGCTTCGCCGATACCTTCCGCCGCCTTTATCCGGATACCGTTACATATTCCTGGTGGTCCTACCGTTTCCGTGCAAGAGAGAAGAACGCCGGCTGGCGCATAGACTATTTCGTGGTATCGGAGCGCTTCATGGACAGGGTCAGGGACTCGATCATCCTCACAGACGTAATGGGCAGCGATCACTGTCCAGTTGAGCTTATTGTAGAATAACAAGCAGCAGAAACGGCTGTATTACGTAAAATATAATAAAAAATAAAACAGGGTTGCAAAATCTCTGTGGATGTGATATAATAAACATATCAACATTCACAGGGATTTTTGTTTAAAAACACACTTAAAAACGGGGTGACAAAAAATGAATATCATATCAAGAGCGGCAGTCTGTCTTCTGTCAGCTGTCATGCTGCTATCATGCTGCCTTTCAGCAGCTCCGGCGTATGCCGAAGAAAACGAATACGAACCAGAAGGCGGATTTACATGGACAGACGAGGAGCTTAACGACATTCTTCCATGCGCTCAGGACTATGTTACATATGATGATGAAAAGTATCATTTGGACGTAAACAAAGAACGGACACTGAAAATAACAAATAATACTAATAGCAAAGAAATGAATCTTGATTATTCACTGCAAGCTACATTAGTATTGTCACGATATGATTATGAAGCATGCGATTATTATTATTATCTGCCGCTGTATCAGTATATCAAGCGGGTCGAATTCGATGATAATATCGAAACACTAATTATTGACAGCGGCGCATTTTTCAACTTCTGCAGTTTAAAAGAAATTGAATTCCCTACCTCGCTCAAAAAGATCCAGATAAACGACCGTGCGTTTTATCATACTCCTCTTCAATCTCTGGAAATAGTAGCTGATGAATGTTCGATTGCTATGAGTGCGTTTCTGACCTGCGATGATCTGAAGAATGTATATATCGACAGTAAGGATACAAAAATAGCGTCAGCTGCATTCAAGAGCTGCGCCTCACTTGTGTGTGCAGCCCTCAATAACGCCGCAATCGAGGAAAAAGCCTTCCAGAACTGTCCGGAGCTCAGAGTTGTTGAACTGAACGGGAACACATCCCTGGGACAATATGCCTTCAGCAAATGCAGTAATCTGATAAATCTAACATATGACCCCCAAACCACTGAATTTAACAATTCCTTCTGCGATTGCCCGATGCTGCGATTTATAAATGGGAACCCTGTATCCGATGATATCACCGGTGAGATTGATTCTGAATTCAAGGAGCTGATACTTTCCAAATTCAAAGGAACCTATAACATCGGCTTCATTACAGATTACATCCTGTCAGAGGTCAAAAGAGTGGTAAATGAGTATACCACTGAGGACATGAGTGATATGCAGAAAGCCAAAGCCCTGCACGACTGGCTTTGCAATAAGCTGAGCTATAATAAGAACGACAAGGATCTTAAGGCTATAAATCACAGTGACGAGGCTGCCTTCCTGAACGATACGACCCAGTGCGAAGGCTATGCGAGAGCCTATAATCTGCTGCTGAATGCTGCCGGCATATCCACCTGCTTTGTAAACAGCAGCACCCATGCCTGGAATGTGGCTAAAATAGACGGCCACTATTTCCACATCGATACCACCTGGGATGACTACAACAATGATATGACCTACGACTGGTTTATGAAATCAGATCAGCAGTTCATTGATGCCGGCGGCGACCATGCGAGCTGGGCCATGAAGCTCCCGTCTGATCTTCACAGCTTCCAGCTTAAAAAGCTTCCTCCCTGTCCGAACCCCGTAGGAGATGTGAACGTGGACGGAAAGCTGAACATCGCAGATCTGGTGTCTATGAACCGGTATATCCTCGGCAACGGAACTATCGACCCCGATGACATGGTGCTTGCAGACCTGGATCTCGACGGCAGCGTTGACGCATTTGATATGTGTATGCTGAGACAAAAACTTATATAAATAAAAAAGTCCGGAAGCACTTCCGGACTTTTGTTATTACTTCATTAAGAATTCAGCTCTTGGATTTCCGTCTTCGTCAGGCTCAAGCATAGTAGCCTTTTCGATAACGATCGGCTCATTAGGAGCGGACATATCTCCGTCGCTTCCGAAGGAACGTGGAACCTCGAGGAAACCGTCAACGATCTCCATACCCTCTGTTACCTTACCGAATGCAGCATAACTTCCGTCGAGGAAATTACAGTCATCGCTGTAGCAGATAAAGAACTGGCTGGATGCGCTGTCGGGCATTGCACTTCTTGCCATTGAGATAACTCCACGGGTATGTGAGAGATCATTATCTACGCCGTTTGAAGAAAACTCGCCCTTGATCTCCTCATCGCTTCCGCCCATACCTGTACCGAGAGGATCACCGCCCTGAGCCATAAATCCCTCAATTACTCTGTGGAAGGTAAGTCCGTCATAGAAGCCCTCAGATACCAGCTTCTCGAAGTTCTCGCAGGTGATAGGAGCCTTGTCCGGATAGAGAGTAACTATGAACTTTCCGCCGTGATAGCTGTAATCGCCGCTGCTTTCATTACCTGCATCAGGAGTATTTGGCTTTTCTGCATCAGTAGCTTCTCCTCTCTCAGCAGGAGCTGTTGTCTCATCAGTCTCATCTATTTCTGCTGTAGCAGCAGGAGATGCGTCTGAAGACTTCTTGCTGGATGAGCTGCTGTCGCTTGTATCGCCGCAGCCTGTAAGTACGAGAAGGCCTGCAAGGCAGGCAGCCATTGTGAATGATAAACCTTTTCTGAACATTAGTAGTTCTCCTTTCATATGTAGACCGGCCGCAGCCGGTAAATAGCTTTACTGCTGGGTATCCCCGTTATCGTCATCGGCGCTGTCATCATTATTGCTGTCAGCGGTATCAGCCGTATCATCGCTGTTTCCGCTGTCGCCGGACGTACCGCTCTTTGGCTCATACTGCATAATAGCCGGGATACCGTCGTTATATACAGTCACTATGAAGCCGTCGATATTATTTCCGGACACAGTATATTTCTTTCCTGCCGGAACAGGAACTGTAGTGGTCTCTGCGCCGTCGTCGGAGGGAACGAAATACACCTCATAGCTCTTTCCGTTGTCATCTGTGAATTCAAGATTCTTGTCGCCGTAGGCATAGCCTCTAACGAGGTCGATATACTCTTCAAGGCAAAGATCGTTCTTTGTCATATAGTAAGCGTGAGGGATTCCGACATAGCGGAAGTGCCAGGGCTCATACTGTATCTCAGTGATACTTTCCTTTGACTTCGGGTAGCGGAGTATGAAGCCGTATTTATAGCAATTCTCATTGATCCATGCAAAATCGCCTGTGCCGTCGTAATCGTTGTTCACAGTCTCACTGAAGTCGAAGGCATAGCCGGTCTCATGCTCACTGAATCCGGGCTTTGCAACACGGGTAGATTCGTTCTCACCGGTGCTTGCCAGATCCTCGTCATAGAGCTGCTGCTGGAACTCGGTAGTGCGGTATGAGCCGTAGATAGTAAGAGTATCGTTATAGTAGATATTGTAGAAGTCCTCTATCATCCTTGCCATAGGCTCGTAAACGCAGCCAAGGATCTTGTAGCTGTAGTCAACAGAGGTAAAGAAATGCCTGTCGGTCTCGTCGTTCATCTCAAGTATGCTGACAAGATCTTCGTTGCCGGTGAAATACTGATGCTCGTTGTTGACGAGGATAAGATCTCCGCGGTATTTGTCCTTTGTATTTACCATTGAGGATTCATAGAGCACCTTGTCCGGATCGGACTCTGCCGGAGCAGTTTCTAAAGTAGTATCCGGCAGTTCACTGTCATCGGCATACGGCGATTGACTTACTATAGTTGAACGGTCAGCAGCACCCTTTATAAGGAAAGCTCCTGCACCGAGCACAGCGAGGCATATTATGCACTGAGCATAGAATTTAGTACGTCTGAGGCTCTTTTCCTTGCTTAGTTTTTTTCTTGCCATTTTATATACTCCTGTCTGCCGCAGCAACAAGCTGATAAGGCAGATCCCTGCGGCTGAGGGACTTTGCCTTTGCGTTCTGACGCACAGCTGATAGCCATTTGTTCCTTATGCTCTTTCTTTTTCTGCATAGAGCTTATCAAATCTGAATCGGGACTATTATAACACATTTATCTGTGAAAATATAGTGTTTTCCCCTCATATTCGGCACATTGCTTATTATTTTGAACTCAATCCGCCGCGGAAGAATAATATTGCATAATATAATTATGAAAAGAACGCTGAATACGGCGAATAACGGCAGTCCTGAGAGAGGCTCCTGTCAGCGGCAGAGTGCATACGCAAAAACGTTAGCTCCACCCCGAAATCCGCAAGCTTTCTTCGTATATCTGCTTAAAAGAAGTCATCTAAGCCGATCAGACGCAATATTATACAATTATTCGTCCCCAAATAGCGCTATTTGCACAATCTTTGAAAAAAGTATTGAAATAAGGCGGATAAGATGCTATAATAAAAAGTGTGAAAATATATTGCCATTATTCCGGCAGCAATGAGCAGATCCGGATCACCCTCTAAAAATTCAGGATCAAATGCACTGTATATTTTTACAATAAGGAGTGATTTTCTATGAAATGTCCAAAATGTGGAAACGAAAATCCGCCGAAACTTAAATTCTGCGTTAAATGCGGTACCAACCTTGAAAATCCGCAAGAGATAAATTACGAACAGGTGGACATGGGCCACTATCATTCTGAGGAAGACAATGAAGCCGGCGGCTTCAGCCTTGGAAGCGGCACTTTTACAATAAATGATACAGCACCAGTAAGCAGCTCCTCTGACCTCTATACAGCGGCAGAGCTTAACGACGACGATGAAGAATTTGATTTCAGCAGTTTTGATGAACCATTTATACCAAAGCTTGATACAGGAAGAGTAGCTCTTCCACATCCATCAGAAAACAAACATTCAAGCGGACATCCAGGCGTTTACGGCAATTTCAGTTCCCCTGCCCAGGGCGGCCAGCAAAATATGTACGGACAGCCTCCGATGGGCGGTATCCCTCAGATGAACAGGCCTCCGCAAATGGGTGGTATGACTCAGATGAACGGCCAGCCTCAAATGGGTGGTATGCCTCAGATGAACGGCCAGCCTCAAATGGGTGGTATGCCTCAGATGAACGGCCGGTCTCAAATGGGCGGTATGCCTCAGATGAATGGCCAGCCTCAGATGGGCGGTATGCCTCAGATGAACGGGCAGCCTCAAATGGGGGGTATGCCTCAGATGAACGGGCAGCCTCAGATGGGGGGGATGCCTCCAATGAACGGCCAGCCTCCTGTGGTGGTCTACGATCCAAGCGGTATGCCTATATACGGCCAGCCCATGATGTATGACCAGCCTCCCGTGGTTGGTTACGACCCAAGCGGTATGCCTATATACGGCCAGCCGGCTATGTACGGTCAGCCTCCAATCATAGGCTATGACCCAAGCGGTATGCCTATATATGGTCAGCCGGCTATGTACGGCCAGCCTCCGATGCAGCCTGATATGAATGTCGGAGGAATGCAGGGAATGCCTCAAATGGGCGGTATGCCTCAGAACCCGTTCTCACAAGGACAGCGCCAGAAGCCTGTTCAGGAAGAAAAACGAGTTGAAGTACCCGATGATTTCTGGGCATTCTTCGACGGCGGAAAGAAAACCGAACACGCAGAACCTGTCGACGACTTCTTCGGAAAGCGTGACAGCTCAGGCAGTGCATCAGACGACCGCCTGAAGCGCTTTGAAAAGAAAAAGATCGATTATATGGGCGATACTCCTCTTGTTGACGCAGCAGGACTCGCACCGAATACGGCGGCAAAGTTCAATAAGTTTTATATGAAGGCCACAGCAGAGGTAAATGCTGACGACCTTCAGGCAAAAGAAGAGCAGAAGGCCTATAACTATATGGGCAAGACCAAAGATGTAAATGCAGATGATCTTGATGCATATACCCAGAAGCGCTCACAGGTGACTATGAGCGTAACAGACGAAGCCGATGCGGATCAGCTTGAAGCCTTTACTCCCGAACACAAGGAGGCTATAATGGCTCAGGCAGACCACGCTGTAGAGGCTCTTCCAAAGAAAAAAGCCATGTACGTCGATGAGCTCGACCAGATCGAGCTGCCTGATTATATGCAGGCCAGAAAGACGGACAAGGAAGAATCACCGGAAATTCCCGGGTTGCCGGAAATTTATAAAAATCAAAGATAAAGGAGAGAATTCAAGATGAAGAAATTTCTTGAAGAATTCAAAGCATTCGCACTCAAGGGCAATGTAATGGACATGGCTATCGGTGTTATTATCGGTGCAGCATTCGGAAACATTGTTACCGCATTTACCGAGGATTTCATCAACCCTCTCATTGCCTGCATCGGCGGAGCTGAGGTAGGTGGAGCGATCGAGATCGGTGACACAGGAAATTACATACGCTGGGGCGATTTCATCACAGCAGTTATCAACTTCCTCATCATGGCATTCTGCATCTTCCTTATGATGAAGGCCGTAAACAAGGTCATGGCTCTTGGCAAGAAGCAGGAAGAAGAAAAGCCAGCTGAGCCTCCTAAGGAAGAAGTTCTCCTTACAGAGATCAGAGACCTCCTCAAGGAAAGAAAGTAAGTTTATATACTATAAAAGGACAGCTTTTCAGCTGTCCTTTTTTATCTGAATCAGATTACAGATCATATTGATTATAAAGCCTTACTTTTTAACCACGGCTTTATCAGTGGCTTTTAGTATTTGGTATCAAGTGATACGCACATAAACATATAGATTGCCGCAATTATTAAAGAGAATATTGCGCCTGCTGCAAAGCCTGATGTTACCAGGCTGACCGCATTCAGAACGAGAACGACAGATGCAAGCTTTTTGCACAGGTAATAGTCTTCCTTTAATCCGGCATATGCCATTATAAGCGAAAACGATGCCAATAAAACAGCTATAACTACAGCAACGGTTCCGCCTTTAAGCGCATTCAATATCAAAATAACGTCCCATAAAATAATCAATACATTCCATGCTTTAAATGCAATCTTCATAATAATCTCCTATATCATGTAAATTTTTTTCATTTGATTTTCTGATCTGTAAAAACTGAATTCATTTGATGTAACCCGGTCTAAAAAGCAGGTGCTGTTGCCCCCCTTATCAGCGAACCTTCTTTGCAACGTCGTCAAGAACCTTCATGATGAGGTCAGCCTGTGACATAGAGCCCAGGTCGCCCTCTCTTCTGGAGGATACTGAAACTGTATTCTCCTCAACCTCCTTGTCGCCTACAGTTATCCACATAGGAAGCTTTTCAAGTCTTGCGTCACGTACCTTCTTGCCCACCTTCTCAGCTCTGTCATCGATAGTTGCACGGATATTTGCAGCATCAAGCTTTGCGAGCAGCTCGTTGCAGTAATCAAGGTGACGGTCAGCTACAGGCACTATCCTTATCTGCTCAGGAGCAAGCCAGAGCGGCATTGCGCCTGCGTACTTCTCGATAAGGTAAGCCAGTGTACGCTCATAGCAGCCAAGGGATGTTCTGTGGATGATGTATGGAGTCTTCTTTGTTCCGTCAACATCAACATACTCCATGCCAAAGCGCTGTGCAAGAAGCATATCAATCTGGATAGTAACGATAGTATCCTCCTTGCCGTAAACGTTCTTGTACTGGATATCCAGCTTCGGGCCATAGAATGCAGCCTCGTCGATACCAATAGTGTACTTTACTCCCAGATGATCCAGGATCTTGCCCATAACGTCCTGAGCGTGATCCCACTGCTCCTTTGTGCCCTCGTACTTGTTCTTCGGGTTTGCAGGATCCCACTGTGAGAAGCGGAATGTGCAGTCCTCAAGGATACCAACTGTATCCAGCATATACTTAGCAAGCTCGAGACAGCCCTTGAACTCCTCTTCCAGCTGCTCAGGACGGAGAACAAGGTGTCCCTCGGAGATAGTGAACTGACGGACACGGATAAGGCCGTGCATCTCGCCTGAATCCTCCTTACGGAAGAGTGTGGAAGTCTCACCGAGACGCATAGGCAGGTCACGGTAGGAGCGCTGTCTGTTGAGGAATACCTGGTACTGGAAAGGACAGGTCATCGGACGGAGAGCAAAGCACTCCTTCTCCTCATCATAAGGATCGCCCATAACGAACATACCGTCAAGGTAGTGATCCCAGTGGCCTGATATCTTGAAGAATTCTCTCTTAGCGAATAAAGGAGTCTTTGTGAGCAGGTAGCCGTGCTTCTGCTCAACATCCTCTACCCAGCGCTGAAGGAGCTGTATTACTCTTGCACCCTTTGGAAGGAGCACAGGAAGTCCCTGGCCGATAACATCAACAGTTGTGAAGTATTCCAGCTCACGGCCAAGCTTGTTGTGGTCACGGAGCTTAGCCTCCTCACGCTGCTTGAGGTCTGCTTCAAGGTCAGCAGCCTTCGGATAAGCGGTAGCGTATACACGGCTGAGCATCTTGTTCTTCTCGGAGCCTCTCCAGTAAGCGCCTGTACATGAAATAAGCTTAAAAGCCTTTACAGGAGCAGTTGTCATAAGGTGAGGGCCTGCACAGAGGTCAACGAACTCGCCCTGCTTGTAGAAGGAGATAGGCTCGCCCTTGCCGGCGTGCTCCTCACAGAGCTCTACCTTATAAGGCTCATCCATTTCTTTGAGCTTAGCGATAGCATCAGCAGGAGAAAGCTCGAACTGCTCAAGAGCGATGCCCTCCTTGACTATCTTCTTCATCTCAGCCTCGATCTTTTCAAGCTCCTCGGGAGTGAATGGCTTCTCAAGGTCGAAGTCATAGTAGAAGCCGTTGTCGATAGCCGGACCGATAGCCAGCTTAGCCTGGGGATAGAGTCTCTTTACAGCCTGAGCGAGAATATGTGAAGCTGTATGCCAGAAGGTCTTCTTACCGTCGATAGTATCAAATGTACATACCTCAAACTCGCAGTCGCTGTCGATAACAGTGCGGAGATCCTTTACCTCACCGTTGATCTTTACACAGCAGGCAGCCTTGTAAAGACCCATGCCAATGCCCTTGATTATCTCAGCAGCAGGCTGTGCCGACTCGATCTCACGTATGCTGCCGTCTTTTAATGTAAGCTTTATCATAGTAATTTCTCCTTTATAAAAATTTTCGCCATCCGACATTATATTCTTGTATTATGCCGTACCGGTGATCTCGAATTCTTCACCGAACAGCTCGATGTGCATAGGATCCGACATATATCCGTCAAAGCTGTCAACGTCTATACAGACTACTATCTCGTCCTCGTCAATATCCACATAGACATTTTCGATAGACAGATTCTTTGCCAGGGTATCAGTATCGCCGCCCTCGTAGTAATTGCCGTCGATAAGCATGGAAGCGATCTTTTTACGGCTGCCGTCAACCTTAGCCAGCTTCTGTGCAATAACAGAGAGATTATCCATGATCTCGGATTCATCCTCCGCATAGAAGCGGACGGTCTGTGTATTTTCCCATATCTTATAGGGAAGCTCAAAGGCCTCCTCCTTTTCGTTATAAACGATATTGCTCAAGCTTTCACCTCCCCTGCAAATAATGACAAAAAATCCCTTATGCCTGCAAAAGGCACAAGGGACGATAATTGACCGTGGTTCCACCCTGATTCACACGGAGAATACTCCGTATCTCATTGGCTCGTTAACGGGAGCGTCCGGCGCTTATTGGGCGCACTCAGAGGCGGTGAGTATTTCTCCTTGTCATACAGCCTCGCACCTGCCGGCTGCTCTCTGGAATGACGCTGCGGATGATACCTTCCTCGTCACAGATTTACCTGTATTGTTCATATCATAGCACAGTTTTTTCAGTTTGTCAAGAGTAAATTCAATTCTCCCCGGCTTCGCAGCTGAGATATTCCTTGAAAGTTGCATACAGATCCGGGAATTTAATTCTCATACAGATAGGCTTCATATCCATATCAGTGAAGCAGTGGACAGAATGTCCGGTAACATTGATCTCGCCGGTCTTGCGGCTCTGGATGCGGTAATCCAGTTCAAGGGTAGTGCCGTTGAACTTAGTCATTGTCAGGTAGACTGAAAAGGGCTCGGCAAAAACCAGCGGGCGCTTGAATTCAGAATGTACAGAAAGGGTATGCAGGAGTATTCCCAGCTCTTCGATCTTTTCAAATGGGATACCTGCCTGCTGGAGGTAATCCACACGAGTCTCATCGAACATTCTGATATAGTTGGAATGATGTACTACTCCCATTTTGTCCGTCTCATAGTAAAAAACGTTTCTCTCATAAGGCTTTAATGTCTTCATATTATGTTCTCCTTAATACAGTAATTGAGTAACTGTTCACCTGATAATAAGGATATCATATTACCGACCAAAAGTCAATAAATGAGGAGAAATAAAACGTCCCTGCACCTTAAGGGAAGTACTTATATAGAAGTATGTGTCAGTACTCGGGGAAAACCTTTCTGAGGAAAGGTTCTTCCCCGAACCCCTTTCCAAAGACTTTTAATCTGAATTTTCACCATATAGGGCGCATGGTAATAAAAAAGCCCATGTTATTAAACATGGGTTGCGCCCTATATGGTGAAAATTTAAAACTGAAAGTTTTAGGAAGGGAGTTTGAGGGTGACTCCCCGCAGTGCGGGGAGATGTCACGCAGTGACAGAGGGGACCGCCTCTGTCAGAGGAACCCTTTTTCAAAAGGGTTTCCC
>JAAYBK010000275.1 GCA_012718885.1 Ruminococcus sp.
TGATTTCCTCATGGCATACAGCACGACGACAACTGGATGTCACCGGAGGCTACACAGAAGCTCTGGGACAAGGCCCTCGGCCACAAGGAAAAGATCTACATCTCAGAAAAGCCTGCCTATGTGTCCGAGGAAACTATCATGCACGCAATGCCTGTAGGCGAGCAGTATCACTGGGTACAGCACGAGGCCGCAGACTTCATCGCTGCAAGACTGAACGGAGGCAAGTGATATGGATAAGAACTTTTTCTCCTACTACAGCAGATATGCAGAGGAAACTCCGGATAAGGTACTCCTGCGTATAGATGAGAATACCCTGACATACAGGGAGTTCATGGATAAGACAGCCATTCTCGGCTCAGCCATGAAAAAGGCCGGAATAGCTGCGGACGATAAGGTCGGCATATGTATGCCCAACAGTATCGAGTGGTATCTGGTGTTCTGGTCAGCCGTAAGGATAGGCGCACAGCCTGTCCCCATGGATCCTCAGAGCGGCTCTATGGAGCTTTCAAGGCTCATACCTGCCACCACCTCAAAGATAATGTTCATAACGGAAAAATACCGCAATAACAATATCATAAATGCGGTACACGCTCTTATACCGGAAAAGATAGCTATGGACAAAGTCGTATGCTTTGCCGATGAAGCAGTTATCCCTGCTGAAAGCTGCTATGTCTCCGCTGAGAAATTCATGAGTGAATACGGCGAAGAGAAATGTGAGATATTCCAGCCGGAGTACCTCCACACCATGTCCCTTGCCTGCACATCCGGCAGCACAGGAACTCCGAAGATACTCTCCGTCCCCTCCGGCGGATTCCTTTCCACACAGGAAGAAATGGGAGATTACCTGGGATTCACCTCCGATGACGTTATGATGCTGGGCATGACCCTCTATCATCAGGGCGGCTTCGGTATGGGACAGCAGATGGCTCTCAAGGGCGGTACTGTAATGTACCAGCCCCAGTTCAACCCGATATCCTTCCTTGAAACTGTACAGAAATACAAGGTCAATATAATACAGCTCACCTCCACCCTTGCAAAGGTGCTGCTCTCAACGCCTGATTTCGACAAGTATGATCTTTCAAGTGTGCGTATATGCTACTTTGCCGGCGAAGTCCTCCCGAAGGAGATAGCTGACACCTTCGTCGAAAAACTTGGCATAAGAGTTGTGAATATAATCGGCTCTTCCGAGACCTGCACTATGGTGGTATGGGATTCAGCTACCGATGCCGGCACTGACCCCAGTGACTTCCGCAGGCTCTCATTCACAGATTTCCGTGTTATAGATGAAAAGCACAACGATGTTCCTGAGGGAGAAGTGGGCGAGCTCTGCGTATACACAGACGGCGTTATCCTCAACTACTTCGGCAATCCTGAGCTTTCAGCGGAGAAGATACTCACTGACGAGCAGGGCCGCCGCTGGTTCTGCACAGGCGACCTTGTGAACAAGCTCCCCAATGGGATAGTACGCTTTGCCGGAAGAAGCAAGCGTATAATCAAGCGCGGCGGAAACCTGGTCCACGCAGAGGAGGTCGAAGCCTGCCTGCTCACTCACCCGAAGATAGCTGCGGCAGCAGTAACCGACGAGCCGCATCCTGTCATAGGGCAGCAGATAGTTGCATACATCCAGCCAAAGGGCGATGAAAGGATAACAAGAGGCGAGCTTGCACGATACTTTGACGGAAAGCTCTCCGCATACAAGGTACCGGACAAGGTAGTTCTCGTAGAGGAAATACCAAAGGATATCGGCAAGATACAGTTCAAATACCTGAGGAAAAAGGAGTATAAATAATGAATGACCTTAACTTTGATGAATTCAGACAGGCTATCTCTGATTATGTTGGAGTTGATCCTTCTGAAATAACAAGAGAAACCGACGTTTATGACGATCTCTATCTCGATTCGCTGGGGCTCTTCGGCCTTGGCTCGGAGATAACCGAGACATATAAGCTCAGTATCCCCCTTTCACTGGTTGCTTCCATTAGCAAGGTAGGCGAGATATTCGACCTTCTCAACGAAAAGGGAACTCCTGTTGAGGAATGATATGATACTCTTCTTTCTCTCCCACGCTGGAGGCTCTGCAAAGAGCTACAGCTCGTTCAAGCGTTTCCTGCCCAAAGACCTTACCGTAGTCCCTCTGGAGCTCTCAGGACGCTTTACACGCTCCTCAGAGGCTATGCTGACAGACATACCGTCCTGCGCCGCAGATCTGCTGCAAAAGCACTCAGAGCTTATTAGAGACGGAGAGTATGCATTATTCGGTCACAGCATGGGAACTCTAATGGCCTCAGAGCTTGTCCGTCAGGCAAAAGAACAGGGACTCGGCTCTCCTGCTCATGTATTCCTCTCGGGAAGATGTGCGCCGGACGAGCCTGTAAAATGCTTTCCCGGTTCAGACAAAGCCTCTGACGAAGCGATCATCGAGTTCTTCTCCGCAAATTCTCTCTCCGGCAGCGCTCACATAGCCGATGAAGAGCTTGCACGCACCCTCAACAGGATACTGTGCATTGATGTGAGAATGGCTAACAGCTTCAGTATGGCTGCTTCAGAGCTCGATTTCGGCTGCGATATCACCGTATTATATGGAACCGAGGATATCATGCTGAAGAACACTGATATAAACGGATGGAGCAGATTTACCTCCGGCAGATGTGAGACTGTCCCAATGAGCGGCGGACATTTCTACTATCAGCAGCATAAGGAAGAGGTTTGTAGGATAATATGTAGAAAGCTCGGCCTTGAATAACGCCATTATAAAAGCCCACAGTTATGTGTGATACTCATATAGCAATTATACGTTAGGTATTGAGGGAAACCCTTTTGAAAAAGGGTTCCTCTGACGGAGGCGGTCCCCTCTGTCACTGCGTGACATCTCCCCACACTGTGGGGAGTCACCCTCAAACTCCCTTCCTAAAACTTTCAGTTTTAAA
>JAAYBK010000276.1 GCA_012718885.1 Ruminococcus sp.
GCTTGTTCTTGAAGTGCTATTCATATTATTCGGACAAGGGCCTGACGGAGCTATTAAGGCGTTCACCGAAACTGCTGACTGGACCTTCTCACAGCAGACACCTCCTCCGCCAATTGACTACGAAGGTCATTACCTCTGTACAGTCGCTGCCGGAGGTCATAAGTCGGTTGTAAAGCCACTGCGTTATGGAATAAGAAGGGGAGAGAGGATAGTTGTCAATCGTCAGCTTCTTGTAGCCAACGCTTTTGAAGACCTTATACAGGAGAAGTGTCCACGCTTACACAGGGCTGTCCGCCGCTTTTACGACAAGCATGGATATCCTTTATCAAAGCACATAACAACTAAATTACGGGCGGATATAGTCTATATTCTGATGAAGCCGCTGGAGTTTTTATTCATAATCACATTGTATCTTTTTGACAAACATCCCGAAAACCGCATAGTCGTGCAGTATTCGGAATACAAAGGGAGGATCGGATAAATGCCGAGAAAAAAAGAAACGCCAAAGAAAACGCCTGCTTTCAAGCATGAAGCATATATCGAGGGATCAGGAAGCATCGTTGACGAGAGGATCACCGATACCCTCAAGAAAAACTATATGCCCTATGCTATGAGCGTTATCATATCAAGAGCGCTTCCTGAGATCGATGGTTTCAAGCCTTCTCACAGAAAGCTACTCTACATGATGTACAAAAGGGGACTGCTCAGCCCTGACAAGGAAAGATCAAAGTCTGCAAACGTAGTCGGTGAGACAATGAAGCTTAATCCGCACGGAGATCAGGCTATATATGAAACTCTTGTCCGTCTGACAAGGGGCAACGAGGCGCTGCTTCATCCGTATATCGACTCGAAGGGTAACTTCGGCAAGCAGTATTCCAGCAAGATGCATTTCGCCGCCCCACGTTATACCGAGGTCAAGCTTGAGAAGATCTGTAATGAACTTTTCCGCGATATAGACCGTGACACTGTGGATTTTGTGCCTAACTACGATAACACCATGCAGGAGCCGACTCTGCTTCCGGCAACTTTCCCGACTGTACTGGTAAATTCAAATACAGGTATTGCTGTATCAATGGCAAGCAATGTATGCCCTTTCAATCTTGAAGAGATATGTGAGACCACTATCGCTCTGATGAAGGATCCTCAGCACGATATCCTCAGCACCCTTAAAGGACCTGATTTCCCAGGCGGCGGCCTGATGCTCTACGATGAAGCCGAACTGAACAAGGTCTATGAAACTGGCAGGGGAAGCATAAAGGTAAGATCAAAATACAGCTACGATAGATCTGCAAACTGTATTGAGATAACACAGATTCCATACACTACAACTATCGAAGCAATAATAGATAAGATAATCGAGTTGGTAAAAGCGGGAAAAATACGTGAGATCTCGTATATCCGTGACGAGACTGATATTGACGGACTTAAAATAGCTATTGACCTGAAAAGAGGTACCGATCCTGACAAACTCATGCAGAAGCTTTACAAGCTGACACCTCTCCAGGACAGCTATCCTTGTAATTTCAATATACTCATTGCCGGTACACCAAAGGTAATGGGAGTCAGGGAGATACTTACCGAATGGACTGCATTCAGAGAGGAATGTATACAGCGCAGGACATATTTTGATCTCCAGAAGAAAAAGGAAAAACTTCATCTGCTGGAAGCTCTTTCAAAGATACTCCTTGACATCGACAAGGCTATTAAGATAATCCGTGAGACAGAAAATGAAGCAGATGTTGTGCCTAACCTTATGATAGGCTTTGGTATCGATGAGATACAGGCTGAATATGTCGCTGAGATAAAGCTCCGCAACATAAATAAGCAGTACATACTCCGCCGTATCGAAGAAGTCGACCAGCTCCGCAAGGATATTGCTGAAATGGAGGACATACTTCGGGACAAGAAGAAGATAAGAAAGATAATCGTGGACGAGCTTCGTCAGGTAATAAAGAACTATGCACAGCCAAGAAAGACAATGTTCTACTATCAGTCTGATGTGGATGATGAGGTCGATGTGGACGATACACCGGATTATCCTGTAAATCTATTTGTTTCAGACAGCGGTTACTTCAAGAAGATAACTCCTCAGTCTCTCAGAATGAGCGGCGAGCAGAAGCTTAAAGAAGGTGACTTCATACGCCAGAGCTTTGAAGCCACTAATAAGACTGAGCTGGTATTCTTCTCAGATAAAGCGCAGGCCTACAAGTCGAAAGCAAGTGCCTTTGATGATACAAAGGCAAGTGTTATGGGAGATTACATTCCGGCAAAACTTAGCTTCGATGACGGAGAATCGCTGAAAACTCTTGTTCCGACTGTTGATTACAGCGGATACATCATATTCTTCTTTGAAAACGGTAAGGCTGCCAAGGTACCGATGAAATCATATGAGACAAAGACCAACAGAAAGAAGCTTGCAAAGGCTTATTCCGAAAAGTCACCGCTTGTTGCCGCTATATTCGTTTCAGAGGACAGAGATGTTATGCTAAGAAGCACCAGCGGACACGCTCTTGTATTCAATACAGGTATGATCCTTCCTAAATCCACAAGAGATTCTCAGGGTGTTCAGGTGATGACGCTGAGAAAGAAAGCTCTGCTTGCATCTGCCGAGCTTATACCAGAAGATTCCACAGCAGAGCTTGACAAATATCGTTCAAAGAGTGTTCCGGCAGCAGGAAAGCCTGCAAAGGAGCTCGGAGATACCAATCAGCTATCACTGCTATAATAGGGAAAGGAGACCACTGAAAAGCGGTCTCCTTTTTTCTGATTTGTCCCCTATAAAAGCCATTGTGTGCAGATATGGCTTATAGATAAATTAAAGTTAGTAATAGCTTATTCTGATAGATTCTTTACTGTTCCCATAAATATTGGAAGATCAGTGTTTGAATCAACTATAGCGAAAACGAATGGACGGTCAAGAATAACATTTTTAGGTTCCACAGGCGGCTCCATAGCGGAATTATCAGCGAGTAATACAACTGTTGCAGCTGCAGCACGGGTTCCCTTTTCATCAACTTCAATATGCGTCTTCTGAAGAACGTCAGAAATAAACATTTTGTGGTCATCAGTTGTCATATCAGTGAAGTCAGCAGTTTCCTTGTCAAAAGCAGGTTCCATGCCCATTTCCTCGAGCATATCCTTCATTGAAATACTATCATCAAATTTGAACTTAGGCATTGTGTAATTCACGGACGTATACTGTGGTTTTGTCAGTATGCTGCGCAGTTTCTCAGCATCAAGACCATTGATATATTCGTCAACTGTTATTCCCTCATTTGGCAGAAGAGCAGCAAAATAGTATCCACCCATATAACTCTTCTTGAATCCAGTGGCATTATCGTCGCAAAGGTAGACTTTTCCATCAGAATGCATCATCTGTGCATCCTGTACCTTTCCGTCAGAAGCAGTGAACTTTCCGTCAACAGCATCAGAGAATTCATCAGCCCATTTTCCTTCAAAAGCAAGAGCATTAACAAGAAGCATTGCCATTCTGTCAGTCTGCTCAAAAATATCTGGATCAAGAAGCGAAGGTATCATTTCGTGTGTCTTGTTATTTACCCACTGATTTACGTCCTCTGCTGTAGACCGATCCATAGGAGAGGAGAATATCTGTGATCCTAAATATGTAACATTCTTATTTATAAAATCTGGATCAACATCTATATCCGGTCTTATCCAAATCGAATTTGCATTATTAACTACAGTTGTATCATATCGAGATGTAGGCTTTTCATTTTGTGACTGAGTATAAAGGTATTGATTAAGCTTGTCAATAGAAACGCCATCGCAAAGAACTTTTTCTATTGACTTCTTTGTCTCTCCTTTTGCACCGTTAGCTGTCATGGCAAGAGCATGTGTTGCTGAATATGGTGAGATGAGTGTATTGTCGTTTTCCTTTAAAGAGTGTTTCAAGAAATCAAGAGCAAATTTTGTCTGACCGAGCAGAAATTCATCTTCAAATTCTACAGTATTCACGAAATCAGGCTGGAAATTAGCACAGAGGTTGCGTGACTTGTACAGCGGACTCGGAATGGAAAGGCTCTCGATAAGATCATTCTGCATAAGACACAAGTCGAAAATATCGATCACATTGTCTTCATAATAATCTGCATTATATTCATTTTCAAGATAACCTTCACCAATGAGATATTTCTGAAGAGTGATAACATCTGCGATGTTGAATCGACCGTCCATGTTTACATCACCGGTAAGAGTTTTCCCGTTCTTCTCATAGTCGTAATAAGCATTAGAGATCATAGGCTGACAGAGAAGAGAAGCAGATAAAAGTCCGGCCATTATTTTTTTAATTTTCATAAGAATACCTCCCTTGAAATTTTTTATGGAATTTAATTCCCTTTCATCCATTATAACGAATGAGATATGAAAAATGTGCGGTAAAAATGTAAACATTCTGTGAAC
>JAAYBK010000277.1 GCA_012718885.1 Ruminococcus sp.
CATTTCATGGAGGCTGAATAATGCAGCTGCCAAGCAGGTGATGTACCGCCGTCCGGCAGGATCAGATAAGGATACTCCATGGGAGAAGGTCGAGATCAGCGGCTATTACAGCGATCACGGCTATTACACCTTCAATATGGACAGCACAAATACATGGGGAAAATATGAGTGCTTTATCCGAGCTTGGGATAATGTTGAAAAATGGGCAAACGAGGATGTCGGCGTTCATTATGTGGGGGAGAAGGACTATGTGGATTCAGAGATATTCATAGTTGAGATGCGTGGCTCTGATGATACACCGGGAATATACTGCATAGACAGCTTCAAGGCTGACGGCACATATCCTGAGCAGGAAGGCATGATCTTTGCCGGCTGGTATGAGGATCCTGAGCACACAAAGCCTTACAAGGGTGATACCGGCTATGCATTCGCAAAGTTCATCGATAAGGACTGCCTCAGTATAAAGTGGCAGGTACCGGTGGATTTCGCTGACAAGGATACTACAGATATCAGGCTCATAAGCAGCCTTGACTGCGGAAAATACAACAGTATGCACCTGGTACTCAAGTTCGCAGAGAGTGGCAGCGAGATAATCGACGGAACTATCACAAGACTTTACGACACTCTGAACGGCTATGTCGATCAGGAGAATGTGGCATATGTTCCCGAGGATGTGTTCTGCGAGGATTCACACTATTTTGCTGCATTTACAGTAACAGGAATGCCTAAGGCACTATATACCACAGAGCTTGTTGCATATGCATATATCGTTACAGAAGACGGAACTACTGTATATGGTGACGAGCTGAACTTCAGGGTATCAGATGACGTAAATTACCATGAATGATAATGTCAGACAGGGAAAAATGGTCTGAAAAAGGAGAAAAAGCAATGATAAAGTACATTACTCCTGAAATGGAGATAATAGAATTTGATGCAGAGGATGTAATACTTACATCCATTCCCGCAGGCGGTTCCGGAGACGGCGACAGCGGCAAGGGAAAATGGGGAGCCATTAACGGTTGACAGATAAAGGGCAGGGAAGACCAAGGTCTTCCCTGTTTTTTACAGCAATAACTGTTAAAATAATTAAAGTATTCTGCTAATGTTTACATATTTTTGTTGAAGATCATATGAAAAAATGATATAATAATATATATCCAATATGGAAAAACAGGGCGTTGTGACAAATATCCGGCAATGTCCTTCATTATATACAAAATAAACTGAAAGGAGAGACAGCGTGGATAATTTAAGAGCTTTTCAGATAGATCTTATGCTCATGCTGGCCGGAGCCTGTCTGGCCGGAACGATATGCGTGCTTTTTTCACATTCTTCCAGAACGAAAAAGCTGTCTCTTTTCGTTATGGGCATATTTACGGCGGCATTGATGCTGTCCGACCGTTTTGCATACATATATCAGGGAGACAAGAGCCGCTTCGGAGGAATCATGGTAAGGGCAAGCAATTTCCTGGTATTTTTCCTTACACTGGCAGTAGTGGAGACCTTCAACTGGTATCTTCGGGACCTTTGCAGGAATACCGGAGGCATAGACATGGTGCCAAAACGTCTGCGGTTAAGCTCGGTTATACTGGCAGTGGGCATGGTGCTGATAATCGTATCCCAGTTCACAGGACTCTATTATACATTTGACGACAACAATAATTACCGCCGTGCAGCAGGCTACCCCATAGCTTACCTGATACCTGTGGCAGTTTGGCTCATGGAATTCTCAGTTATAGTGCAGTACCGTGCAAAGTTTGAAAAGATGCTGTACAGAACGCTGATAGTATTCATAATATGCCCGCTGTTAGCGTCTGTGGCACAGTTTTTCCTGTACGGGCTGTCGCTGACAAATATAACCATAGTTGCAATGGCAGCGGCTCTCAGGATAATAGAGATGATAAACACCAACAATTCCCTGAATGCGGCACATGAGAGGGAGACTAATCTGCTGATAAGACAGCGTAGGGATATGCAGCGCATGGTAACGCAGTCTGCATCTGCACTTGCCACCGCTATCGATGCCAAGGACAAGTATACTCACGGTCATTCAAGACGTGTGGCAGAATATTCCAAGAAGATCGCCGAGGTCTACGGCAAGAGCGAGAATGACTGCCGGAACATATACCTTGTGGGACTGCTCCATGATGTTGGAAAGATAGGCATTCCCGACGGAATAATCAATAAGGGCGGAAGGCTCACCGAAGAGGAGTTCGCTTTGATAAAGAAGCACCCCTCCATAGGTGCGGAGATACTCAAGAATATAGATCTTGCCCCGAATATAAGCATAGGTGCTCACTACCATCATGAGCGATATGACGGAAAGGGATACCCTGAAGGACTTAAGGGTGAGAACATCCCGGAGATCGCAAGGATAATCGCTGTTGCAGATGCCTATGACGCTATGACTTCAAAGAGAAGCTATCGTGATTCGCTGCCGCAGTCCGTTGTGCGTGAGGAGATAATCAAGGGCAGCGGTACTCAGTTCGATCCGGCATTCGCAAAGATCATGATCGGACTGATAGACAGCGATACCTACTATCAGCTCCGTCAGGACGAAATATATGATCTGTGACGGGAGACGCTCAGTAAAGGAAGCTTGCTGGGCAGACAGCTTCCATGGATAAAATGCCGGAAGCGGCAGTCATTACTGCGAGTAATGGTAATCCCGCGCTGCTTGTACCGGCACATATCAGAACTGTACGGCATATCTGCCGGTCAGATAAACAATTTCAGGAGGAAAAACAATGAACGCAATGGAAAACCTACTCACCAGGAGAAGCATCAAAAAATATAAGTCAGACATGGTGCCGAAGGAGATCATCGAAAAGATAATCGAAGCAGGCACATATGCTCCTACAGGTATGAACTGGCAGTCGCCTATCATAATAGCTGTGACAAATAAAGAGGTCAGAGACAGGCTTTCAGCCCTGAATGCAAAGTTCATCGGCGCAGACATCGATCCGTTCTACAATGCGCCTGTCATTCTCATAGTTCTTGCAGACAAGACCAAGCCCACATATCTTTATGACGGAAGCCTTGTTATGGGCAATCTGCTCAACGCTGCCCATGCCAGCGGAATATCAAGCTGCTGGATACACCGTGCGAAGGAGGAATTCGAGTCCGAGGAGGGCAGGGAACTGCTCAGAAGCCTTGGTATCGAGGGCGAATATGAGGGCATCGGACACTGTATTCTTGGCTATGCTGACTGCGATGAGCCGGCTGCTGCTCCGAGAAAGGATAATTACGCTTATTGGGTGGAATAACATTGTGCATAAAAGCGAAGCCTGCTGCCGGGGAGTGAGCTAATGAAGATATTTATAGATGCGGACGGCTGTCCTGTTGTGGATATTACAGTGAGGACGGCTGTGAAAAACGGTCTGGAATGTACCATTATCTGCGATACTGCACACTCTATCAACCGTGACGGTGCAGAGACTATCATCGTTGACAAGGGTGCTGACAGCGCCGACCTGCGGCTGGTGAATCTTATCGGCCAGGGCGATATCGCCGTTACCCAGGACTACGGACTGGCGGCTATGTGCCTTAGTAAAAGGGCAGTTGTCATCGATCAGGACGGAAGGATCTATTCCGATGATAATATATCCGGACTGCTGGAGTTTCGTGCGGTTTCAGCTAAGATACGCCGCAGCGGCGGACGTACAAAGGGGAAATCCAAAAGGACTGCCCGGCAGGACAGGGATTTTGAGACCGCCCTTGCCGGACTGGTCAGTGGAAATGATAAATGACAGAGGTATGCCACTATTAGCTTTTATTCCTGCCCCGAAACTATAACACAAAAATCCCGATACAATTTGTATCGGGATTAATTTTTATTTACTTTTCAGCCGATTCGTCATCAACTGTCTGTTCTTCCAATGTCTCATCAGCGATCAGCTCGGCAGCCTCTGTAGCAGCTTCAATGATCTCTTCGTCATTTACAGCAGCCTCAGTTACAGGAGCGGTGATCTCCTCAACAGTGTTTGTATCGAGGATAGCTTCCGGAGCAGTTGTGGATTTAGCAAGCTTAACTGAACGTGTATTCTTCTTGTTTTCGATCTCTCTGATCTTTGCATTTACGCATCTTGCATATGCCTTTGCGCCTTCCTCATTTGGATGGATAGAGTATGCGCTTACGAAGCCGTTCTGCTCAAGATCCTGATCCTGCTTGGTGAGGATGATGCTGTTGATCCAGGCGTTATCGGAGTATGCCTGATGTCCGCCGTCCTTATCGAATTCAGCTTCAACATCTACGAAGTAGATATTCATGCCCTGATTTCTGCACTCATTTACGATCTCTGCGATACTGTTATTGAACTTTGTAACGTTCTGATTTACGATCGTTGCTTCCTTCTCACTGATAAGAACGCCCTTGCCTTCCTTATCAAGAAGCTTCGGATAGCCGGCAACTATGATATTAGCCTGAGCACCTGCTTTAGCCTTGATATCATTATAAACAGATTTTATATTTGCTCTTGTTGTTGCATATCCTGCCCAGATCTCGTCGATCTGTTTTTCAAGCTTGAGCTTTCCGCTTCCGAAATGCAGGTATGTACTGCCTGTTGCACAGGTTGTAATTACATCGACAAATTGCATATCGTTTCCGCCGATAGTCAGTGTAACATAATCAACATCATCGCTGATCTTGTTGAAAATATCGAGCTGCTTCGGAAGATATGATGTAGTTTTGAGTGTCTTGAACAGGGAAAGTCTCTTGTAGGTATCCTTTCTCTGAGTTGACTTGCTGAAATGCTTTGTCTCAGCACCGGATACAGCACCGAAATACCACTTGCATTTTGAAGTATTAGTCTTCTTTACATTGTAGCTGTTAAGCTTTCCGCTTACATTCGGGATCTCGATCAGACCCGGCCAGCTCTTTGTGGATCTGTGTGCAAGCCAGTCCTCATCGTAAACTCTCTGCTCCCAAGCTTTTTCCTGTCCGTAGAATGCAGGGATACCTTCTCCGGATGAATATGAATCACCAAGAGATACTACGACGACCGGATCGTCACTTGCTGCTACTGCATTTGTCGGCAATAAAGACAACAGCATTGTTGCCGCAAGTGCTTTTGATACAAACCTTTTCATTAGACCTTTTTTCATACAATTACCTCCTTAAAAAGTTAGATCGTTAAGCTTTTGGCTTGTTATTTGATCTACGATCTTTAATATGACCGCAGATTCTTTCGGAATAGTGGTGTAAAGCTTGTTGCCCATTTCAGTATAGCTTGTAAGCGTTTCTGTTTCCGATACAAGCACCTGAGCTCCATTATCTGACTCCAGATTGTAAGAAGCAGGGTTTGCTGCAATAGTACGGCCTACGATGAAGATTGACCAGACTGATCCGTCTTCAGCAACAAAATAGGTCTGATACATAGGATGCTTTTCGTCTGAATCAGCAGAAGCTTCTGCTTCATCGGTATAGGTACCGTCCATGTTATAATCATAGGTCACGGGATAATCTGTGAATCCTCTTCCTGCCAGGAACTCTATTACCTCTTTTTCACTGAAGACATCTTCCGTTTCCTGGATCTCCTCAACGGAAACTATTTCTTCGGAATTGTTTGAGTAATACTCCTCAACGACTGCCTGCATATCTTCTGTCTGAACAGTATACTTAACTGTCGCTGTCAGTTCATACGTTTCGCCGTCTACAGTTACTTCCTCTGTCACTGACATGGTGAGATCCTCTTCATCAGCCTTTGCCTGTATCGGATCCAATGCACCTGCCGCCGTGATACAAAGCAGGATCATTATTCCTGTTTTACTGCCTTTCTTTTTGAGGATGATAACTATGGCAACTGCTGCCGGAATAGCGATACCTCCGATAATGCCAAGTACAAGAGGGAGACTGTTTCCTTTCTTATCACTTTTTTCTTCACTTACCGCAGTGGAAGTGCCTGTAGTGCTGCTTGTCTGAGAAACGGCAGTTGCAGTTGTTAGTTTCTGAACATTATCATTAGCAGCTTCAGTAGATGTAACAGTTTCTTTTTCTGTTGTTTCAGTTTCTGTCTTGTCAGGTATGAAAACGAGTTCAGATCTGATCGAATTGCCTGACATTATATATGTTGATCTCATAACGGAGCTTTTGCCATCTTCAAGGTGATAACCTTCGGGAACTGTGCCTTCCACAGAGATATCAGTTATGTCATTGCTGCTGTTATTCTCCAGGCTTATCTCGGCAACTATCTTATCGCCGGCGGCATAAGCCGGCTTGTCTGTGGTTACGGACAGCTTTACGCCGTCCTGTATATTTTCTGCGGCATGAGCCTTGATCCCGGGGAAGCAGAAGCATAGGGCTGATGCGAGAAGAAATGCTGATATTCTTTTTGAGTCCAATTTATCCATACCCCTTTATTATGAGCACTAAAGAAAACAAAAAAATACATTTATTTTTGCAATAATTGATTATATTAATAATGTATCATATTAGCAGCATATTGTCAAGAGGATTTTAGGATTAAATATTTAAAAAACTTTGAATCTTTGCTCCACGCTTTTTAATGATACAAAAAATACCGCCCGGTATCAGGCCTGATACCGGGCAGTATAATTCTGTATTGAATTTAGGATCTGAGAGAAGAATTGATGACCTCGAATCGTTTGATGAGGAAGTCAACGACAGAGATATTGCCGCTTCCGAAGAAGCCACCGCCTCCTCCGAAGCCTCCACCCCAGCCGAAGTTCCAACCGAAACCATTGTTGTTATTATTGACCTGGAGGCCTTCTGCACTCTTTGAAGTGCTCTTGTTGAACTGATCAATCGTGAAGCCTGCAAGCGGATCAGCCTGAACGTGTGAGCGGATCCTGTCGGCATAATTTGCAACATATCTCTCGGGATCGTTGTAGAGTTTCATTATGTCATTCACATAGCCAACGTACATATTATAGTACTCAGGAATCTGGAGAAGCTTAGCAAACGGACGTTTATCAACTGTAGCCTGATAGAGGCTTGTTTTAATGTCGGAGTTTACAGCGCTGGCACCGTCTGTGAAGTTTCCGAGGCAGAGGTTGTAGTCCCAGCCTACGAAATAGTGCTTGCCGCCTGTATACATAAGGTAGTAGTTATGAGCCAGTGAGCCGTTGTAGCTGTCGTAGTTGCACATTACTGAGTTGACTGCAAATCCCTTCAGGAAGCTTGGAACGTCCATTATATCCTCAATGAACTTGTAGTTTGAAGTGCTTACCTGGTTTATAGCAGTTTTCAGCTCTTCGAGATGCTTGAGCTGTTCGTCGTCGCCGAATTTAAGATCGAGATTGCTTACCGGCATTTTCTGAGTGAATGTGCTGTAACTGTCTCCGTCTCCGCCGAACAATCCGCCGCCCTGCTCGCTTCTCTCTGTAGCCTTGTACAGATTAGAGTCGTCATCGATAGCATAGCGCTCTGCAAGAGTTGTGCCCGGCTGTTCAGCGATCATGTAGAAGCTGTAGAGCTTGCCGTTCAGAAGGACATCTGAATGTGCTGAAAGGGGAGCGACACCGTCTATGGCATACATTGCGTTATAGCAGAGGACATCTCTCATGCAAGAATTATCAGAGTACATATTGTTGATACAGAATTCGGTAAGTCCGTGGTAGTTAGTGTACTTGTCATACTTATCGAGCTTGAAGCGGAAGCTGTATTTGCCGTTCTGCACCATCATAAGTGAGCTGTTGCCTTTGGTTCTGATACCAACATTCTTTAATTCTTCACCGTCGATAACAACATCGCAGGGATGCCATTCTTCCTTCTGTGCTGAAGCTAAGAATGAGCTCCAGTCGTTGCTTGGCATCTTTATGTCAACAGTGTGGATTATATTCTGATCGAAGAGAGTGCTGTAGAGCTGCTCCTCATTGTCCATATCGTTGTTTACATCCTTGTATCCGGCAGGTGAGCCGCCCTTGAATGTGCTGCCGGTGCTGTGCTTCATCTTTATACCGCCTGCAAACACTTTGTATTCAGTGCCGCTGTTTATATCGGGGGATGAGATGAGAGCGAATTTGTACTTTCTGAGCGCATTTTGCTCAATGATAACATTATTGGAAAGATCGGTCAGAGTAACAGGATTGTTCTTTGACCATTCCTTTGTGAAGTCCAGCGTCATTGACGGCTGAGAGGTGGAGGAAAGGTTCTCGCACTGGTTATCATAAGCTGTTGCGATGAGGTTTCCGCCGGTGATATCGATAGTTCCCGGACAGGTCAGGCCTCTGTCGCCGAATGCTGCTATATCTCCGCCGGAGATAAGGAGCGAGGTCTCAGCCTGGATAGCGTCCTTGCTGCTCTTTATTATGAGTTCGCCGCCTTCGATATCAACATTGCCCTTTGATGATTTCAGACCGTCTCCCTCAGCAATTATCTCAAGCTTTCCGCCTTTGACAGTTACGGAGGTCTTGCCCTTGACCGCACAGTTGCCATCGGTCTTATTAGCGGCATTGATACTGATATTTCCGCCTGTGATCTTTATATCGTTATTACATGAAACAGCAGGCTGAACAAATGCATTTATTGTAAGAACACCGGTGCCTTCCTTGCCGCCCTTGAAGGTGATATCGTCCTTGGCCTCGATGACTGCATTTTCGGCCTGTTCGCCGGGATAAGCATTTTCTGTGTCAGAGATAATGTTTTCAGTACCGTCTGCCACGGTTATGGAAGTCTTGTCTGCGTTTTTCACAAAGATCGCCGGAGCGCTTTTTCCGGTTATATCCACGCCGTTGAGAACAAGCTTTACTGTATCCGGATCAGCATTGTCATCGGGGACCTCTACGTATATCTGTCCGTCTCTGAGAGTACCCTCAATGGTATAGGTTCCGGAATGTGATATAGTTACCTTGCTTCCGTCAACAACAGCATATTTTCCGTCAACAGAGATACTATAACCGTTCATGCGTATTTTTGTATCAACCTCTTCCTTCGGAAGTGTTACAACAGGTTCTGTGGTAGTTGTAGTAGTGGTATATATGATCGGTGCTGTGGTGGTAGTAGTTGTATAGTATTCGGGTGAATACGATTCCGGCAGATTCTTTACTATTCCAAGCAGATACTTCTGGATAGCAAGGGCGTCGTTTGCTGTTATTCCGTTTCCTCGAGCTGCAACGTCGCCACGGTCTGAACCTTCTTCTGTGATGTGTGTAGGATCTGTTCCGTCCAGGCCGAATTTTTCTCCGTTGGAAAGTGACTGCATAATCAGGACAGCATCTGCCATCTGCACTGAGCCGTCACAGTTAGCATCGCCGTATACAAAATCTCCGGAAGCGGCTGAAGCTGTTGCTGAGATGGCCGCAGCAGTACCGATCAGACAAGCGGTCATGGCACTGGCCAGTATACGTTTGAATCTCATTTTTTATCATCCTCCTTATCGTAATAGAAGCTTCCTTTAATTGATGTTTTCATAATAATAAGTAATTCTTAAATTAGTCTTAAAGTTATCTTAAATACGTCCCCATTTATTGCGGCTTTTTGTTGGATATATCAAATTATGTGCTAATAATGAAAAAGATATTTGATATTACCCGGATCACGGGGGTGAAGAAAGCTTCTTCGGTGAGCAGTTATTTTTTTCACTGTTTGTCTTGATGAAAGGGGAGGATTATGTTATAATGGTAATAACTTGATCATTCACGGTACATGATGTCACCGGAGGAGAGGATGCCCGGATGTGTGATACTCTTGAGATGCAGAATGTCATTATGATGCGGACAACTGGATATGCTGCAATTTGCCGGGCTTACCGTGATTTCTGACAGAACCGTTTTACAGCTATGCTAAGGTATTCAGAAAGAGGTGGATTTATGCTTGAGATCATGGGTGTTATTATAATTATTGCAGTTATTGCTTTTATTCTGACAAATAAAAAGAATAACTGGGTTAATACAGAAGAATTTGAAAAACGGAAAAATGCGCTGAAGCTTCATTGTTCTGAACAAGAGTTCAATGAATTCTTCGATTTTCTTAAACGGTATGAAGGCGGATACATTCGCCGCAGAAACGGACAGATCGTACATCGTGAGTATCTGAATCGTGAAAAAGGCGATCTGAAAGGGATTTTTTTCAATATTATTATGCCTGATCCTAATCTCCATTCATACCAGAAAGAAGACTTCCGCAAGTTTTTATGTTCGATCGGTGTCACAGGTGTAGGATCAAGACCAAATTACGAAACAAGAGATAATTCTCTGCGAAACAGAGAAACTGATCTGGAGGCTTATCAGCGAAAAGAAGTAGGAAATGCCGGAGAAGAACTGGTCAGGACAGTGCTGAAGGAATTGGAAAAATCCGGCTATTCTGTTATCAATGGTGCAAAACTCAAATATGGTGATACAGTAAAAGAATACGATCATATCGTAGTCAGCCTGCACGGCGTTTTTGTAATTGAAACAAAAGCCTTCGGAATGACAGGCGGCAAGGCAGCAAAATGCGGAATATACATTGATCCGGGTGACCGTTGGATCCTGCGTAAAAATCAAACGAACAAAGAATTGCAGTCGCCAACAGAACAGGTCTCAGCGGAAGTGCAGCATCTTTCAGGTATTCTGCAAAGTTGTATGTTCCAGGTCCATGGAATGATCGTACTCAGCAATGAAAATGCATTTATCAAACAGAATATCGACCTTCCCTATCAGGTCATCAGGATAGATTCCCTTACAGAGACACTTCGCTCAGCTCACGATCATCTGAATGAAACAGATATCAGAACTGTGTTACACGCAATAGATGAAAGCAGAGTAAATTAAAATGATATAAATATGTTTGTATGTCATTTAAGTCGCATAAGAGATGTTTTCATATGAGAGATATTATTGCTGAACGGATGAATATGATAATATAATACGTTACAGCGTTCAATGAATGCGGCAAACTGAGAAGAAATAGTGAAAATTCAAATCTGACTGGAGATGATACTATTTGTCAAAGCTTAAGAAATACCTGCTCTTTGTCTTCATTATTACATGGATATTAGCTTACTACGGCTGCTATGAACATAATCACGGAGGCATAGCAGGACGGAAAACCTTTCATAATTTACTGGCGCTGAGTATGTTTGTACCAACACTGGGAGTATTATTTGCAAAAGCTGATATTAAGGAAATGGGGTGGAGGCTAAGACTTGATAAGAACTGGAAATACATAGCCTTTGCCTGGCTGGCTCCTACAGTATTTCAGATCATCGGGGCAGTATTCTACTTCATGGTTTTTCCGGAAGACTTTACACCTGATGAGACGCTTAAGCGCTTGATGGTAGCCGAATCTTATCAGGAGTACCAAAAGAACGGCAGCAACTATTGGTCAGTCATTGCAGAGGAGATATTCTATTCGCTGACCTCCTTCGGTAAAGTGACCGGCACGGTTCTCGGACTTGGTGAGGAGATAGGTTGGAGAGGATTCATGTACCCTGAACTGAAAAACAAGCATGGCAGGACAAAGGGACTTCTCATCGGCGGTGTGATACACGGAGCGTGGCACTTCCCGGTAATGATCGGAGTTGGCTATGAGTACGGCAAGGAGTACATTGGCGCACCGGTGCTTGGGCTTGTGGTATTCTGTTTGTTTACCGTATCTATGGGCATAGTTGCGGATTTCCTCTATGTTAAGTCGGGAAGTATATGGCTACCTGCGATATTTCATGCAACGATAAACGGAGCACCCAGCCCGGGAATACTCCTGAGCGACAGCCACCCGGAGAGATCTATATTCGGCCCCTTCGACATAGGGTTAATAAGTATGATCCCCATGGCAGTTTGTGCGGTGTTCCTGCTCTGGTATCAGTACAATCGTGAGCAGATGGAGCTGGATGAACTGTTTGACGACAATAGTTTTTCTCTATAAAAAATCCTGAAAGCACTTGCAAAAAGATGAATTTGATACATTGCAGTTATACCGATACAGTAACATGGATCAGCTATAAATTACGGAGGCGACCTCTGATATGGGGCATATACCGGGAGATGAGAAATCAGGCTTCAGGTCAATAAAAATGATAGTAATTCCGCCCCCCTTTAAAGCTTGTAAGTTATTGACTTTTCCCTCTCGATATGATAGAATAAATGTATCGACCTGACAGAGGTCAAAGGGTGGAAGGAGTTGATAGTTATGAAGCGTTCAGGCTGCATATATGCTGATAACAGATCAACTCTGCCAGATTCAAAAACAAATACGGTAATACAAGCGTACTCTTTAGGATAATTGCGTCCTGTGGAGTGCGCTTTTATTGTATATGAAGGAGGAAAATGGATGAAAAATTTCTGGAAAAAGACGGCGGTTGGACTGCTTGCTCTGCTTATAGTTGCGGGAGCTTCGCCTGTTGTGCCGGTCACAAAGACAGCTCAGAATGCGGCTATTACGGCGAGTGCGATACAGGCTTCTGTAACCTACATTGACGCAGACGGTACAGAGCAGTCAATCAGCGAATATACTGTTCTTGATGAAAACACAACAGAGCTTACAGAAGGCTGGTATGTTGTGAATTCCACGTTCACGAACCCGAATTCTCTGAAACCGAGCGGGGACGTAAACATCATACTTGTAGATGATTGCACTATGACGATAGAGAGTGGTGATAAAGTTCCAATCACCAATTATGGAACAGGCTCAACAACAAACCTTACAATCTACGGACAAATCGAGGGAACGGGAAATATAAGTTTAATTAGCGATACATATGGCACATCTGGAGTAATTGAAGGCACTCTTACAATAAATGGCGGAGTATTATTCTGGAACGAATCCCTTTATATATCCGGAACAGATCCCACTCAGGAGATCTTTACGCTCAACGCTGGAAGAATTGTTCGTGATAGTGACAGTGATTCTTATCATACATTGGAATTATGCAAAGGTAAAGTAAGTATCAAAGGCGGACAGGCAGATCTGAGCATATTATATATTCGTCCTGCTATAGAATTGTACAACTCCGAATTGACATTAGGCTATACCAAAGCCACTGATTCCATCAGAATTGACGCCGGCAGTTTAATTGATAACTATAATGACAATTCGGTTAGCATCGCCGATGGTATGGTCTTTACAGACGGTACGAATACATATGATTCCAGCACGCCTTCTGCCACGTTGAAAGCTCTCAGCGGTGTTACACTCATTCCTGCGAATGCTCGCAATGTTGATGTGACCGATACGGAAAACGGTAAGGTGAATGTTCCTGCAAAGGCTTTCGCCGGCGATACGGTAACGCTGAACGTTGCTCCTGCCGAAGGTTACGTACTTAAATCCCTGACCGTTAAAGACGCAGACGAGAATACGATCGCAGTAACAAAGAATCAGTTTACCATGCCCGATGGCGATGTTACCGTTACGGCTGAATTTAAGGCTCTGCCCGTATTCCCGGCTGACGGAATGCTGACTATAGGCGAAGAATACGCTTTCACGCCTGATGAAGACGGCGTATACAACTTTAAAATAACCAATGGAACAGCATCACAGGCACTGCTTATCAAGGGAGCAGACGGTGTGATCGCTGATATACAGTCAGCGCATCTCAAAGCGGGTGAAACTTACATTATCCGTGTTAATGCTTTGCCGACTATAGGCGATCCGGGACAGGCTGAAGTTACCTGGGAAAAGCTTACAGCATATAATATAAACCTCCCGGATTCTGTTGAAAACGGAGCTCTCAAACTTTACAGAGTGAACTATACCGCTCTTTACAATACAACTGACACTCTTGCTTTAGCAGGCGAAGAAATGGCTATCGTTCCAACCGCCGAGGACGGCTGCGCTTTGAGTGAGCTTACAGTCACAGCCGGAGGAAATCCTGTTGAGCTTACGAAAAAAGAATCCGAAACAAATCAGGGAACTATCGCTTACTATTCATTCATCATGCCTGAGGAGGATGTTACAGTTTCCGCAGGATTTGCAGAAAAAGCATTCAGCGGTGCTTCACTTACCCTCGGCGATGATCTCGGACTGAACTTCTATTCAGACCTGATAACAGACGAAAATTATGGCGAATACACTGTGAAGTTCTCCGGCAAGTGCGTTGATAAATCAAGCGGCTTCACCGAAAAGGACGGTCAGTACCGTGCTTCTGCACACATCTATGCAAAGGATATCAACGCCGAGATCACAGCTACTCTCTTCAAGGGTGATGAGCAGATCGGCGCACCGCTGACATATTCTGCGGCAAAGTATCTTGAGGTCCTCGACGCCAATACAGACATCAACGATAAGCAGACACATGAACTTATAACAGCAACAGTTAATTTCGGAAATGTTTCAGAGGAGTATTTCTACGGTACAGAAGCACATTCAATTAATGCGATCGACGATCAGTTATATGGACTGCTTGGAATACAGAATATTGATATGTTGAAGGAAGAGCTCGCTGCTTACGCTGCGGACTTCACTTCCGATGAAGCAAAGCTCTCTCTCGTCCTCGATTCCAAGACAGCTATCCGTCTCTACGTCAAGGATATGCCGGCAGGAACTCAGGACGATTCCGGAAAGTATACTTCTGTTTCCGGTGCGAACAGCACAGAGGATTACCCCTCGTATTTCGAGATAGACGGACTTCTTCCGCAGGATTTTGCCGAGCAGCAGACTATTACTGCGAACGGCAAGATATATACATTCTCGGCACTCTCATGGGCTGAACGTATTGTAAATCAGGAAAGCCCTTCCCAGAGAAACATGACCATGGCAAAGGCTGTAACGGCTTATTACATTGCTGCAAGAGAATATATGACGGTAGATCTTTCCAAACTTACAGGCGATTTCGTTGCAAAGAACGGTCAGATCCTCACAGGCAAACTCATAAAACGCGTCAAAATATCCGTTGCTGACGGCGCATCAGTAACGCTGAAAGACGTAACCATAGACGGCGTAAATGATGAATCATATAAGTGGGCTGGTATTAGCTGCGACGGCGACGCTAAGCTCATTCTTAAAGGAATAAATAATGTCAAGGGATTCTATGCAGAATATCCAGGCGTTTATATCGCACAGGACAAGACTCTGACCATTGACGGAACAGGTACTCTCAATGCAAGCAGCAACGAGGCTGGAGCTGGTATAGGCGGAAATAAATGCGGTAATATTGTTGTTGACGGCGGCGTAATTAATGCGACCGGTGGGAACAGTGCAGCCGGAATAGGAAGCGGACATGACGGCAATTGTGAGAATATAACTATAAACGGCGGTACTGTAAAAGCCAACGGCGGGGAAAGTGCAGCCGGAATAGGAAGCGGATACCATGGCTATTGCGGCAAGATTACTATCAGTAATTCAGTTACAAAGGTAACAGCAATCAAGGGCGAGTATGCTCCGAACAGCATTGGCGCTGGCGATGAAGGATCTTGCGGAATTGTTACTATCGCTGACGGCGCAAATGTTGTACAGAACTAAGCATTGGAGGAAATATAAATGGAGAAATATTCAACTCCTGAGGTGGAGATAATCGAATTCGCTGCCGAGGACGTTATCACAACAAGTCCCGTCCGTGGCAACGAAACAGATATTGCATAAGCATAAAAACAGGCGGCATATGTGTGATACTCATATAGTAGTATAAGTTAGATATTGAGGGAAACCCTTTTGAAAAAGGGTTCCTCTGACAGAGGCGGTCCCCTCTGTCACTGCGTGACATCTCCCCGCACTGCGGGGAGTCACCCTCAAACTCCCTTCCTAAAACTTTCAGTTTTAAA
>JAAYBK010000278.1 GCA_012718885.1 Ruminococcus sp.
ACCCTTGTCCATTCCGGAGATCAAAGCATTGTACTCATTAGTACCGGGAGTAAGTGCACTGTTCCAGTTAAGATTTGTATTCATGGATTCCGTATGACTTCCACGGAAATCACTTCCGCAGTGCCAGCAAATCGTTACGATTCCGCCTTTATCATACCACTTCTTTGCACGGCGGTTGCAGCCTGAAAAGTCGTCGCCCATGTAATCAAGTCCACGAAGAGCAGGATACTTTCCGCTTGCATTCTTGATTATATCGAACTCATAATCTTCGCTTCCCATCCATGTTGATTCCTGCTGACCCGAGATAACATTCTTTCCATATGTATCACAAAGGAAATTGTAAAGCGACTGAGCCTGTGCGGAAGCCTTAGGATTCGAGAGCCTGCTTCCGCCGGAGTAGCTTGAAAAGCTTCCTTTTTCTACGAGCAAAGCATCGATATATGTCCAGCCCCACGAAGCTTCAACTGTAATATCGTTGCTTCCTTTTTTTAATTCCGCATTAACACTTATGGTATCAAATTTGCCTTCTCCTGTGTACTTACAGAATATCTCCCCGACGTTCTTTCCGTTAATGAATAGGTTCTGATATTTCCCTGCCTCATCATACGGCTGACTGTATCGTATGGTTATTCTGTGAGCACCAGCCTCAGAAGCTTCAACTTTCAAAGAAACACTATTTCCGGTGTCTCTGAGGTCAACAGCCATTCCTCCGCTTGCACCTGTGATTCGGCTCACCTCTGCTGTATTTTCACCGCTGTTGCTGATAGTGCCTTTCTCAAATTCGTACTGTGTTCCTGCTGCATTCGCATATAACGGAACTATTACTGCTTTATCTATACTGTTTATAGATGAAAGAATAGCTCCTGAATTAACTGTAAGTGCAGCTGAAAGCATCACTGATATTATTTTTTTCATTGATTTCATCCTCCCTTGATATTACGGATATTTCCGTCCGGTCAATTTCTATACTAATTATACTTCAAAGAAATTGACAATTAAATATTCTTTAGTATCATAAAATAACATTTTTGGCTCATTCATTGCAATAAGTACAAATACACAGAAAATAGATCCCTCCACTTTATCGCAAGATCAGCATAAATGTTATTAAAAAAGTCGTTCGGGTAGAGCCTAAATGAGAATTTGCTGCGGAGTACCAGTTTTTCATATCATTTGATCTCGCAGCACCTAAATGTGAACCAATTATGAAATAACCGCCTTCCTCAAGCTTCACGATTGAGGGATCGTGAACCGATACTCTTGCATAGTCAGCATTTGTATTTTTGTGTGTTCCGGGAAACAGCGAGCTTCCTGCAAGAACACAAAGTGATACTAAAGCAGACAGTGCCTTTTTCCTTTCATAATTGTACCTCCTTAAAAATTATTTATTATATTGATATATGCACTATTCTCAATGCTTTTACGCCTAATACTATATTTATCATAAAGCCGGATCAATGCTTAAATAAATATGTGGATATAACTCCAGAAAGCCGAGAATAAACTCAATGAGAATGCAAATATAACTTTTTAAATCGAGGATAAAAAAGAAAGCGTATCGACATCAGCCGCTACGCTTTCTTTTCTGATTTGTCCTTTACAAAGCCTACCGACTCAAAAAGTTTTTCACAGCTGCCGTGCGAATATCAGCTGCTTTACATTACTTCAGTATATGAGTTATTGTGCAGATACTCAATTACCTTGTAATCTATATACTTATTATAGTCCATAGTGAACGCAGAGTAAATGATTTTTTATACCTGAAATATTACATATTGTCTCATTTTATAAAAATAAGCAATTATAAATGATCCATAACTTACTTTTTGATTATGAGTTTTTTCATCTTAGCAAGATCAAAGGAGTCTATTATACCGTCGTCACAGAGGTCACCGGCCTTCCAGCTTTTAAGCTCAGCATTTTTATCACCAATCAGCCACTTCTGCATGGTTACAATGTCTGCGATATTAAACTCGCCATCGTCGTTGATGTCGCCCTTTATAACATCAGTGACCGGAGGCAGAGAACTAATTTTTTTATATACGTTTTCGTACATTGTTTCCGCCCAGAGTTTTTTCATAGCTTCATATCCCTCTGAATTCGGGTGAACACCGTCAGAGCTGAGTGCCCATGTGTTTTCTTTGAAGAACTTATCAAAGTCAGGACCATGTACAAGTTTTTCACCATACTCGTCATACAGCTTGGTTACAATTGCATTGTAATAATCTGTATTATTGCCTACATCCGGATTTGTCGAAAACGGTATCATAGGAAGCACTGGAA
>JAAYBK010000279.1 GCA_012718885.1 Ruminococcus sp.
TATATACATTTACAGACATCGGCCAGTCCTTCGTTTCATCAGCAGAATATGATGCTAACGAGGCAGGAAGAAGATATATGAAGTTTGGCAAGCTTGATATATGCGGCGACATTGAAAAGCAGGGCTTCTATAAAAGTAACTATGACATCATACTCGGATATGATGTTATACAGGCTTCACCTGATATTGCAAAATGCCTTGAAAACATAAATGAACTTCTTGTTCCTGACGGATTATTTATGCAGATACAGAGCCACGGAGGAAATTATATCGACAATCTTGTTTACGGCCTTGCACCGGGATGGTGGAACTTTACCTTAGATCCGCTCCGCGGAAAAAAGATCACAATGACAGATGATGAATGGCTGACAGCACTGAAAAACAATGGTTTCAGTAATCTTTTTGCTCTGCCGCACAGCGAATATCATTCAAACTGTGCTATATACATATCCAGATGCCGCAAGTCTGAGAAGAAGACCGCTGAAAGAGTATATAATTCAAGCAGCAAGGAAGCAAGAAGAAGGAAAATAGCTGCTGCAGGTTCTGAGATAAGCTGTGATTTCGTTAAGCTGTTCAATGATACTGAGATAGAAAAATACATATCAGATAACAGTAATTATACTGAGGACGAGATAATGTTCAGCGATATGCCGCTTTTATCCAGCGGATTCGAGGCAAGATTCGACATATCACCTGAGGAAGCAAAGGTCATTTCAATTATCGAGGAGATCATTTCCAGAAGCGGTATAACTCTTGATGATGAGTTTATAGGCATCGGTCTTGATTCGCTTTCAATACTCCTTGTGATAAGCAGAGTAAATGAGACTTTTGGCACTGATATAAGTGTAAGTGACGCTTATGACTGCCGTTATGTAAAAGACCTTGTAAAAAAGCTTGACGGAGCTTCTATTAAGGAAACTCAGGATAATGAGGAGGAAAGCTTTGAGATCGATAAAAATATCGATGATTTATTCAATATGCTTTAAAGAAGGAATAGTATGAATAGTAAGTGGATAAGATTCGGAAAAAACAGGATTGATTCGGAAAAGTGCATGATATGTATACCCTTTGCAGGTTCGGGAGCAAGCTTATTTGCCGGATGGCAGAAGATCATAGGCAATGATATGGAGATCCTGCCCATTCAGCTTCCCGGAAGAGAGGAAAGGATCGCCGAAAAGCCTCTGACATCTATTAGTGATGTTGTAAGATCAATAGCTCAGGCGGTAGTCCCTGTGATAAATGGGAGAGAATTTGTTATTTTCGGTCATAGTATGGGCGGATTGATAGCATATGCCCTGACAGCCGAACTTGAAAATGAGTACGGTATGTCTCCGAAATTGTGTATCATATCCGCCTCAAGCATCAATATCTGTACGAAAAAACAGAAGGTCAGTGAAATGAATGATGAGGAGCTCATAAAAGAGCTTTCATCATACGGCGGTATGGACGAACAGCTTCTTTTACTTCCGGATTATCTCAAAATGTATCTTGATATAATAAGAAATGATTATAAGATCATCGAGGATTTTGCTGCGTCAGAAAAAACAAGTGTAAGCTGCCCTTTAAGATTGTATTCCGGTACAGAGGATACTCTTATTGCTAAAGAAGATATGAAGGAATGGTATGGACTTACAGGATCAGGTGTAACTGAAAAAGTGTTTGAGGGAGATCATTTCTTTATAAAGAAGCACGTTGATGATATCTGCAAGGATGTTCTTGATAATATACGAAACGGAGATAACTAATGAGTGGTGTTGATTTTACAGGTGTTTCAGATGAGTATAGCGTACCTTTTTTCAATAGTGTCAATAAAGCTGAACACCGTATATTTAAACTGAGCTATAAATTGAAAAACGAACTGACCGAGCTTTCACATGAAAGAATGATAGCTGTTGCAGCAACTGCATTTGGTATTGTATGGCAAAGATACTGCTTCAAAAAAGATGTGATGTTCTCTTTGGAAAAGAACGGCCAGAAGAGAAGCATAAGATTTTCAACGAAAGGCAATGAAAAGATCAGCAGTATCTTTGATGGTATGAATGTATTTCTGAACGCAGCAGTTGAAAATCAGGAGTCTAAGGAAAATGCATCAGAGCTTGCTGTTCTTCATGTCGGAGATAAAACTGTAATGGAAGACAGTACTGCCATAGAGCTCTTTTTTGACCCTGTCAATGTCGATTCAGTGGAAATATACAGCAGGCTGGATTTTGATATGAATGTGCTGATGTCCTGTATATCAGCTGCGATGACGTTGTTATGCGAAAACGCTGATATCAGTATTTCTGATATCACGTTTGCAGATAATGAGCTTGAAGCGGTTTATAATAAGATAAACGATATTTCCGGCAGCATAACCGGCGATGTTGTAACAGCGTTTTCGGAAGCAGCAGCAAAATATCCTGATTCTCCTGCGCTTATAAACGCTGAACGCTCTATGAGTTATTCAGAACTGGATGCTCTCAGTAATGCATATGCCTTTAAGCTGAGTAAATTCGGAGTAAAAAAAGGCGATATCGTTGCTGTTATCTCAGCAAGATCCCATGAACTGTTTATCGCTCTAATAGGAATCCTGAAACTTGGAGCAGCCTATATGCCTATAGACCCGGATTATCCTGATGAAAGGATAAACAGCATCATATCAAATTCCGGAGCCGGATATATCGTAAATACATCAGCAAGACAATATGATAATTCAGGTCTTGTGGACATTCCTGTTGATATAGATGAGCTTGAAAATACAGAAAGACCTGAACATTTTAATTCTGTATCACCTGATGATAAGGCATATGTCATGTATACTTCTGGAACGAGTGGAGAGCCTAAAGGAGCTGTTATACGTCATAAGAGCATAGTCCGTCTTGTTAAGGATACGAATTATATCAGTTTTTCTGCGGACAGCAGACTTCTCCAGACTTCGTCAGTTGTTTTTGATGCTTCAACTCTTGAAATATGGGGACCATTGCTTAATGGCGGTACCGTATTCATGACAGAGAAAAACAATATTCTTGATCCGGTTTCTCTTAAAAAAATAATATCAGCAAATAAAATTAATGTGCTGTTTCTGAGTACGTCACTTTTTACCATGCTGGCAGAGAGCGATCCTGAGATCTTCTGCGGACTTGAGTATCTTGTTGCCGGAGGAGATGTAATGCCGTATAAACAGTCAATGAGCGTTCTTGATAAGTGCCCCGGACTGAAACTCGTAAACGGCTACGGCCCCACAGAAAATACGACCTTTTCGACTTGTTATACAGTGGAAAAAGATTGTGAAGAGCCGATACCTATCGGTTATCCTATAACTGGTTCAACTGCTTATATCCTTGACTGCTACGGCAATTTACAGGCTCCCGGCATGAAGGGAGAACTGTGTGTAGGAGGACTCGGAGTTGCAGAGGGATATCTCAATAATAAGGAACTGACAGAAAAAAAGTTCTTCATATTCAGAAATCACGACAGACTTTACCGCACAGGCGACAGTGCAGTTATGGATAATAAAGGAGTATTCAGATAATACGGAAGACTTGACGACCAGGTTAAGATCAGAGGCTTCAGGATAGAGCTTGCTGAGATACGTGAAAGGATAGTGTCATATCCGGAAGCAAGGGATTCATATGTTACTGTTGTCAAAAACAAAAACGGAGACAAGGTGCTTAATGCATATGTTGTTTCTCATAGTGATATAAAGAAGGAGCTGAAAAAGTATCTTGAGGAGACTCTGCCGGAGTATATGATACCTCATAATATTTTTATAATGGACAACTTCCCTCTGACCATTAACGGTAAGATCGACAAAACGAAGCTGAATGAGTCAGCAGAGAAAAGTATGGCGGATACAGCTAAAAGCGGCTGTGATCTCCTTGATATCTGGAGAGACGTTCTTGGAAGAAACGATTTTACAGAAAAGGATGATTTCTTTGAATACGGCGGAGATTCATTAAAGGTCATAAAGCTTATTGCAGAAATGCGTAAAGCAGGTTACAGCTATTCTGTACAGGATATTTACAATAACCCTGTTTTATCAGAGCTGATCGCTTCCGGAAGCTGCGGGAACATTATACCGCATTGTGGCGTATATGATAAGGTCCCGCTCACAATGGCACAGGAAGGCATCTGGTTCAATAACATGAATGAACCTATATATAACGTTGTTCTTAGCGTTAATATAAATAACAGTATCGACACCGATATTTTTATTGAAGCGATAAAAAGAACGGTATACAGATATCCTGATCTTCGTACTGTTGTGCTTGAAGATGCGTATGAGCCTTATATGAAAGCAATTGAGCCCTGTGATGAAGCAATAGATATTGAATATGATGATTGTCCGGATATGTCAGAGGATGACTTGAAAAAAGAATATGAACGTATCGAATGCTCACGTATATACGATCTTACCAAATTACCGATGTACCACTTCCACATAGGAAAAATAAGCGAGGATAAATACGTTCTGAGCATAGGTTCTCATCATGTCATATCAGATGCATATGCTATAAATATTCTTATTAGCCGTATCGAAGAGGAATACCTTGCTATGATCGGTGAAGGTGATGTGTCTGATCATCCTGAAACTGTTGATTTCTCAGATTATGCGTTCTGGCAGAAGGAAAATGCAGAACTCATCGGTAAGAATGCAGGCTACTGGCGTGAAAAGCTTTCAGGTAATCTCAATATAATAAAGTTTGAAGAGATAGAGGAGCCTGTATTCGGAGAATTTGAAGGAGCCTGCCGAAAAATAACAATGGATATCGATACAAAAAAACGCTTTGATGATATGTTTGCGAGGTATAATGTATCGGAATTTGTGGGATATTCAGCAGTATTCTTTATTTTCCTCAGAGGTATGCTTGGATTCAGAGATATTTCAATAGGTACAGCCACCTGCGGCCGTGACAGAAATGAGATACAGGATACGATCGGAAATTTCGCATATGCCTCTGTGCTCAGGAATTATATCGATGATAATGACACTTTCAGTACCGTTGTGGAAAAATGCAGAACGACCATTGAGGAAGCTAACAGGCATCAGGGACTGCCTTTTGAACAGATACTGAAACGTACAGATATAAACAGAAAATACTATAAAGTACCTTATATAGTGCTTATAGAATACATAAAGAACAATACTCCCACAAAAAAACTTGATGTTACATTGGCTGAGTATTCGGAGCAGGTCGTACCTTCTGATTTTTCACTGTTCGTTCAGTCGGAAGAGGAACAGACCTATCTCAGATTCTATTATAAGCGCAATCTTTTCTACGATGATGAGATAGATGATTATGCGGCTATTTTTGAAAGAATAATGGCTATATGCCAGAATGATCCTGAAAGGACAATAATAGATATTATAGAAAGTGAGTTTGATTATAATGAGTAATATTACAAATATAACTGCCGAATTCATGGCGGCTGTTTCAAAGGGAAAGACAAAAGCATATGTATACAGTAAAGCTGATGATATATTATCGAAAGCAGCAGGCAGTACATTCGATGAAGTGGTAATATTCAGTGATATAAACGAACTGAATGCTGAAAATGCTGTTGTTATCCTTCCGTCAGAAAAATTCAACGACATAATGACTTTTGTAAAGGATTCGGTAATAATCACATATGGCTGCAGAACAGGCAAGAAGAGCTCATATACGGATGTTTTTGAGAAAAACGGTATCAGCTGGTACAACCTGTTTGGTTTCCCTCATCAGCTTCTGGTCTCTTCTTTAACAAAGGCTGTCATTGCCGGTGAGCAGAAAAATGTATACGAGATCAGACCGCTTAAAGGCACATCCTTATCAATAACCGATAAAAACGGGAATGGTGCTCCTGCCGGTGCTGAGGGAATTATCACACAGAGCGCAGGTGATGAGACATTCAGAACTTTTTTCAAGGGCGTTATACTTGCGTCCGGCA
>JAAYBK010000280.1 GCA_012718885.1 Ruminococcus sp.
AGAGCCGGAGGAGTACAGGCTGTACGTATCAGACGAGGATGTTCAGAATCCAGTCATAGACGAGGTGACGGAGACATTTGCGGAGTGTGAGAAGAACGACAGGAAGATCACCTCTGAGGTGTATGTGGATGAGTTTCTTAATCTTATAGACGACAAGGCAAGGATGACACGCCATGTAAAGCCAAGAACTCTGGTACACAGGGACGGCGACCTTCATCCTACAGTGCATATCTGGCTGATAAAGCGCAAAGACATGGGGATCTATGTTTTGCTCCAGAAGAGGGCTTCTGAGAAGAGGATCAATCCCGACTGCTATGATGTATCGGCTGCCGGACACGTTTCACAGGGCGGTGAGTTCCGCAGCGCTGCCGTAAGAGAGCTGCAGGAAGAGCTGGGACTCGAGATCCCCCGTGGCAAGCTGGAGTTTATCGGACTGCGCCAAAATCTCTATATAGATGGTGATATCAGGGATAATGAGATGAGCGCAGTGTATCTTTGCCGTGAAAAGGTGGATACAGATGAGCTTGTGCTCAATTCTGAAGAAGTTTCCGAGGTGTGCTGGGCAGAGATAGATGAGATGCTGTCAGTAATGAAGAACGGCGGATTCAGGAATTGTATATCCCTTGAAGAGCTGGCAATGATAAAAAAAGCTGTATTCTGAGTAAAAAAGCCATGAAGAAATATCTTCATGGCTTTTTGATATGTTCATGCTCAGATCATTCAAACATAGGAGTTGAAAGATAACGCTCGCCTGTATCCGGAAGAAGTGCAACAATAGTCTTTCCCTTGTTCTCAGGTCTCTTTGCAAGCTGGATAGCTGCCCATACAGCTGCACCGGAGGATATACCTACAAGCACGCCTTCTTTTCTTGCGATAGTTCTGCCTATATTGAATGCGTCCTCGTTTTCTACAGCGATTATCTCGTCATAGATATCTGTGTTGAGTGTGTCCGGAACGAAACCGGCACCAATACCCTGGATCTTGTGAGGACCGGCAACACCTTCTGAAAGGACAGGTGAGCCCTTGGGTTCAACTGCAACTACCTTCACATCGGCGTTCTTGGACTTGAGGTATGCGCCTGTACCGCTGATAGTACCGCCTGTACCTACACCTGCAACGAATATATCCACATTGCCGTTTGTATCATCCCATATCTCAACGCCTGTTGTCTTTTCGTGGATAGCAGGGTTGGCTGGGTTAGTGAACTGTGAGGGGATGAAGCTGTTGGGGATATCCTTTGCCAGCTCCTGAGCCTTCTCGATAGCTCCCTTCATGCCCTTTGAGCCCTCTGTGAGAACGAGCTCAGCACCGTATGCCTTCATAAGATTACGGCGCTCAACGCTCATGGTCTCAGGCATTGTGATGATAAGTCTGTAGCCTCTTGCAGCAGCAACTGAAGCAAGACCGATACCTGTATTTCCTGATGTTGGCTCGATTATCACGCTGCCTTCCTTCAGGAGGCCCTTTTCCTCAGCGTCGTCGATCATAGCTTTTGCTATTCTGTCCTTAACGCTTCCGGCAGGGTTGAAATACTCCAGCTTTGCAACTATCTTAGCATTGAGTTCAAATTCCTTCTCGATATTTACCAGCTCGAGGAGAGGAGTGCCGCCAATAAGGTCTGTGATCTTCTGATAAATACTCATAATAAAATTACTCCTTTATAATTATTTTCAATCCACTATATTACCTATATGATTGGTATGCTTATATTGTAGCAGAAACCCTGACTTTTGTCAAGCCTTTTCATAAAAAAACAGCTGCCGCAGGGGAACATATATCTTATACTCACATATAGGCTCAGCCTATAACTCGGACGGCATATAGCGGCCTTATAAGCAATAGCGCTCTATCCATTCTGCAACGCCGTCATTGTCGTTGGAGGAGGTGATCTCGTCGGCGATATCTTTCAATTCAGGTATCGCATTGGCCACAGCAATGCCTTTGCCGCATATTTTCAGCATATCTGTATCATTCCTGTCATCGCCGAAGGCTGCTGTCAGGCTAAGCGGGATATTTAGCCTGCTGGCCAGTTCACGTATAGCCTGGACTTTGCCTGCTTCCTTTGGCAGAAAGCCGTACCAGTTCTCGCCGCGATATCTCTGTAAACGGCAGTGATTATTGTCAGCGATCAGAGATGCGCTTTCAGCATCCGGCAGCATGGCCACTATTTTATTGGCACGGCAGTTGAGCGGTGTACTGTAATCACAGTAAACGGCCTTATGGAGTTTTTCAGATCCGGATATATGCTTGCTGTTCCAGAATACCGTCCGTCCGGACGCTACTGTTATCTCTGAATTGGCGCCGAGTGCGAGAATGTCATGTATTATCCGGTTGGTCTGCTCTGTACTGAGAGTGCAGCTATATATCTCCTTACCGTGGGTATGTATGAGGGTACCGTCTGTGGTGATCTCATAGTCCGGCTGGAGCTCATCTATATAGCGCTCAGCTCCTATCCAGTATCGGGCGGTTGCAATAACGATGTGTATGCCCTGTTCCTTGCATCCGGTCAGCACATTTTTGGTATGTGCAGATATGCTCCCGTCAGAACGGAGAAGAGTTCCGTCAAGGTCTGTTATTATTATTTTTGGCTTCATTTCCAGCCTCCTTACATATGAAATAAACGAAGCCCGAAGCAGTATGAACTGCTTTCGGGCTTTGATATTATAATTTGGATTTATTAGTTTTCTGATTTACCAGTCTCAGGGTGACCGTCGATCTCTGCAAACTCACCGGCAGACTTGACGCTCTTGCACTCCATAGCATTGGAATCATAGTAGAACCAGAGGAGAACAGCTGCAAGTCCGGGATTGTTCTTGCAGTTGATGTAGAAATCAACTGTATCGCCAGCCTTAGCGCCTATGGTATCACCGTATACAACGAATCCCTCGTTTGAGTGATCCTTTGCTGCGGGAGCAGTACCGCCGACCTTGATAGTACCGTTTACGATCTTATCAGGATCAATGGATACACCCTTGATGGATGAAAGGTCAGTAACGATGGAGATAGGATAATTTCCGTCCGGAGTATCCTCCTTGATCTTGAACTGTACCTTTATGAACTGGTCGTTGAATACGAAGTTCTCATCCTTGGAAATATCCATCCAGAGAACATAACGGCCCTCGGAATTGCTCTTGTAGTCAGGATTTGTGATTTCCTTTGCAATAACAGAGGTAACAGGTACGAACTCGGTAACAGGCTGACCGCCAGCCTCTGTTACAGCCTCGCCGTTTGCATTTGTAACGGGTACGGATTCGGTAACAGGCTCGCCGTTCTCATTTACAACAGTTACAGTTTCGATATCGGGCTCTGGGGAAGTATTAACATCCTCCGGGTCGAGTCCGCTGAGGTTCATTCCGTTTTCTGCTGTTACGCCGCCGTTTCCGGCTTCGCCGCTCTGTACCGGAAGTTTTATCGGGTTTCCGCTTGCATTTGTTATTGCTTCTATATCAATAGCAGCTTTTTCTTCTGTTACTGATTCATCAGATGATGAGGAATCAGCTGAATAGTTCTTTTCAGAGCTTGAACTGCTATTGCTTCCGCATCCTACAACAGAAGACATTGCAACGCAGGTAAAAAGAGATAACGCAATAAGCCTTTTTTTTAATGTATTCATCTTTATTTTCCTTTCATGTATCGGAGCAGTGCCTCTCCGTTTTCTTAAACATATTATACACAAGCACCTGAGATTTGTCAAGCGGCATTGAGAAGTCTAATCAATTATTTAGAAAAGCGACACTGCCCTGTCATTAATATTTCACACCGTTTTCACTTTACGCTTTTTTCACAGCTTTTTTCAGCAGGAACATCCTTCCGCTGAACGGAGGAATGTTCATTTTAAGTTGATTTCCGTCATAATGGAAGTCGGTGGCGCCGTCCGGAGTTGTGCCGCTGTAGAGCTGATTGTCCGAGTCGATTAGGAGGGAGATGTCCAGTTCTTCTCCGGCGTGTACGGTATAGTCGAACTGGTGCCAGTCGGAGAAATTGAGGACGGTGAGGATATCTCCGTCAGCGCTTTTGCGCCGTATCGCATAGACGCAGCGGTCTGTGGAATTACAGTCCTCCCACATGAAATTGGTGGGATCGAAGTCATAGTGAAGGGCGGTATTTTCAAGGTAAATATGGTTGAGCGCCTTGATGTACTCCCGGAATGAGTCGTGAAGGGGATATTTCAGCATATCCCAGTCCTGCTCACGCTTTTCGTCCCATTCACGGAGCTGTGCGATCTCGTTGCCCATGAAGTTCAGCTTCTTTCCGGGATGAGCTATCATGTACATATACAAAGCCCTTGCCTGAGGGAACTTCTCCGGATACTGGCCGTTCATCTTCTGGGATATAGTGGCCTTTCCGTGAACGACTTCATCGTGTGAGAGAGGGAGGATGAACTTCTCGTTGTAAAAGTACAGCATGGAGAAGGTCAGCTTATGGTAATCTCTTGTGCGGTACATTGGAGCACTCTGGAAATATTCAAGAGTGTCATGCATCCAGCCTAAGTCCCATTTGTAGTCGAATCCCAGTCCGCCGTCAAAGACAGGGGCAGTCACCTTCGGGTAGGAGGAGGAATCCTCAGCGGAAATAATTGCTGAGGGATGTCTTGCTTTAAGTCCGCAGTTCATGGATTTCAGAAAATCTATGGCGGTACGGTTCTCGCCTCGGTATTCCTGACCGTTCCAGTATATCATATTTCTTATGGCATCCATGCGGAGTCCGTCGAAGTGATAAACGCTTAGCCAGTAATTGGCAGCGGACTGTATGAATGAGCGGACCTCTCCCTTTGAGTGCATGAAATTCCTGCTGCCCCATTCATTGTAGGCTGCCTCATCGTCCGGGAATTCGTAAAGGCGTGTGCCGTCATATTCCGTCAGCGCATAGTGATCGACGGCAAAGTGTACCGGGACGAAATCTACGATGACACCTATGCCCTTCTTATGGCATATATCCACGAATTCCATAAGCTGACGGGGAGTTCCGTAGCGGGAGGTAGGGGAGAAGAAGCCAGTGCTCTGGTAGCCCCATGATTCATCGCAGGGATGCTCGCCAAGAGGCATGAGCTCTATGAAGTTGTAGCCGAATGAAGCTGCGTAATCTGCCAGTTTTTCAGCTATTTCGGAGTAGGAGTACCAGCCCTCCTGAGCGATGATCTCTTCCGGTGAAAGTGAGGAACTGTCTGCGTTTTCCGGCGGTACAGATGGTTTCCTCCGCCATGAACCAAGATGCACCTCGTATATGTTCATGGGCTTGTCACGGCAGTCAGTGCGGCGTGACATCCATTCACTGTCAGAGAAGCGGAAGCCGTCTATACTGCGGATAACCGAGCAGGTCCCGGGGCGGACTTCCATTCCGAAGCCATAGGGATCGCAGTGATCGATGAAATTGCCTTTCCGGTCGTAGATACGGTATTTATAGCGCATACCTTCTTTTGCTTCCGGAATGGTCAGCTCATAGAAGTTACCGTCGGCAACAGCAGCCATATCCTGATCCTTCCAGCCGTTGAAATCTCCTACAACTGCCACTTTTGAGGCGTTTGGAGCATAGGTGCGGAAGATAGTTCCGGCTTCAGAAAGGTGGGCGCCGAGATATTCGTATGCCTCAAAGACCTCGCCCTTGTAAAAACCGTAAATGTCCATAAAATACACCCCTTCTGAACAAATAAGTTTCAAGCGATTATTGACACGAGTCTATTTTCTTATTATAATTATATTATATTGCAGGGCGGGCATAATTTCAACAGTCATTTTTCTACAATAGTCAAATAAACGACACTTGTCTAAAATTGTCGATAACGGAGGATACTTCTATGGATATGCGTATAGAAAAGACACGCAGGAGCATTATCAATGCGTTCCTGCAGCTTCGTTCACGGAGACCGCTGGAGAAGATAACGGTTAAGGAGCTTGCTGCCCTTGCTGAGATAAACAAGGCCACATTTTACCTGCACTACCGGGATATTTACGATCTTTCGGAAACGCTGGAACGAGAAACTGTACAGTCAGCTCTCAGGAGCATACAGCACCCTGAAGCTATCATCAAAGACATCCGCAGCTTCATACACCAGCTTGGTGATGCATTTGTTTCAAATGAGAGGCTGATAAAGATACTCTTCGAGGGCAGCCGCAGCTCCAGCTTTGTTTCTATCCTCGAGGATGAGCTTATGAAGGTCAGACATGAAACTGATCCGGAGCACACTATCAGCCAGGAGAGCCGCATGATGATGACCTATATGATCTACGGCGGATATTTCACATATTTCAAGTATTGCGACATGGGCATAAAGACTGTTCTGGAGATGATGGAGAGACTCTCCGGAGGAATTATCGGGCTGTATGACACACAGGAAAATGAAAATTAGGTGTATTCTATTGACAAACCCTGTGGTATACAGTATAATATTGTCAGCAAGGCAATTATATTGTCTATGCGAGTAAACGGTATAGGGGGTACACTGAATTGGCAAAGTCAACAGGTGATAAGGAGCTTGAGAAGATCTATCAGGAGCTCAAAAGTGCGACTAAAAGCACTGACTACACCGGTCACGGAAGCAACAGCTATGGCAGTGACAGCAGTGAGGGAGGAGATCTGCTGAAATTCTTCATCGGACTTCTTCTTCTCGGCGGCGGACTCTTTATGATCTTCAATAACCTTACAGTATCAAGCACATGGGGAAGCGGCGGATATTTCTTCCACATAGGCACATTCAACCTTCCAAACGGAATGGTCATGCTTCCTATGATCGCCGGCATAGCAATGCTGTTCCTTATGGACAGAAAGATATTCGGCTGGATAGTTCTTGCAATAGGTATACTCATCGTGCTGCTGAGCGTTCTGCTCACTACGAGGATCTACTGGAGATCGACCTCAGCATACGTATTCATAATCATGTTTGGTATGACAGCTGCCGGAGCCGGAATGGTGCTCAAAGAGCTGTTCAGGAAAAGATAACAGTAAAGCCGCACAGATGTGCGGCTTTTATTATGAATTATTATAAAGAGACGCCCTCTCTTACAGGGCGTCTCCTTATTAACAATTAATGTTTACATTGACTTGACCAGTTCGCTGAATCTTTCCATAGCCTCGATAGTGCGCTGTCTGTCACCAAATGCTGTAAGTCTGAACCAGCCTTCGCCGTTCTTTCCGAAGCCTGCACCGGGAGTTCCTACAACTGCTATCTTTTCAAGCATAAGATCAAAGAAATCCCAGCTATTCATATCCTTCGGGCACTTGAACCAGATGTATGGTGAGTTTACACCGCCGGTGAATTTAACGCCCAGCTTTGTCATAGTATCTGCAATGATACGGGCATTTTCCTGATAGTAGGCGATATTCTCATGTATCTGGCGAAGCCCTTCTTCGGTGAAGACCGCTGCTGCGGCACACTGTACCGGATAGGAAACACCGTTGAATTTGCTTCCCTGTCTGCGTCCCCATATCTGAGCGACGGAGACCTCAGTGCCGTCAGAGGCTGTTACCTTCAGTGCCTCCGGTATGACTGTGTATCCGCATCTCATACCGGTGAATCCTGCTGTTTTGGAGAGAGAGCACATCTCTATCGCACATTCCTTTGCACCCTCTATACAGAAAATGCTCCTTGGCACATCGGGATCGGTGATAAATGCCTCATAAGCGGCGTCGTAGATGATAACGGCGTCATTTTTCTTTGCGTAGTCTATCCACTGTCTGAGCTGATCGGCAGTATATACCGAACCTGTGGGATTATTTGGTGAGCAGAGATAGAT
>JAAYBK010000281.1 GCA_012718885.1 Ruminococcus sp.
AGTAAAGTTGCATTTTCTTTAGCATTTATATACGCCTTTGTTTGCTCATCCTTATTACCAAAATCAATCATTTTCGCCATACTATAACAAGAAGTTATAAATATACTTGTTGCCTCTCTAACCCTCTGTATCCACTCAATCCTTGCCTTCGCCTTAAGATCAGCATCGATCTTTTTCTGATTCCATTTTTCTTCAAATTCTTTCTGCTGTTTTATTAATATATCTTCACGTTCTCTCTGCTCGTTTATTAATTGCTTTTCACGCTTTTGTTGTTCAATATCATTTTCTTTTCCATTTATCATAGAAATAATCGAAACGCATCCACTGATCAAAGCAACAAATACAACAAGTCCCTGCTCAATATATTCTATTAATGAGCGCCCCGAATCATCACAGAAATATGTAATTACAAAAAATGCTATAGCCGCAATGACCAAACCAATTGTTGAAGCTATCGTTATCAATCTCCATTTTGCAGCATCGAACTCCTTTTCTGCTTTATCACTCTCTGTCTTTTTTTCTTCAGCATCATTCTCTTTTTTCACTTCATCATTTGCCATAACAATTCCTCCGACTAAAAACAAATACTATACCTAAAATAATACCACAACCGTTAGCAAAAGTCAAGGACTGCCGCAAAGCAGCAGTCCTCATCGTCAATATTTCTTTGTATTGAGCACTCTTATGGAATTGAGTATCAGCAGCATTGCCGTACCGGAGTCTGCAAAAACAGCGAACCACATACTCGGCATACCTATCAGTCCCAGCACCAGCACAGCCAGCTTTACTGCCAGGGCGAAGCCTATATTCTCATAGGACACACGCAGAGCCTTGTCTGCGATACGCTTTGCCTTGACTACAGCCTCCGGCTCCGAGTTCATGAACACAGCATCGGCAGCTTCAAGAGCAAGGTCAGCTCCTGACTGCATAGCGCCTCCCACATCAGCACCGGCAAGTACAGGACCATCGTTGATGCCGTCGCCCACAAACATGACTGCACCGTACTTTTCACGCAGACTGCATATCTCCTCCAGCTTTCCGTCCGGCAGCAGCTCTCCCCGGACAGTCTCTACCCCGAGAGCCTTTCCAACGGAGTCAGCGTTTTCAGTCTTGTCTCCGGTAAACATAGCAGTATGAACGCCCATTTTCTTAAGCGCAGCCATAGCTCCGGCAGACGTTTTCTTTATAGTATCAGAAACCACTATCCTGCCCTGGATACGGCCATTCACTGCAATGAACACAACGCTTCCGTTCTTTTCATCGAATACCGGCATAGCGATATTTTTCTCGCTCATAAGTCTTTCGTTGCCGCAAAGCGTCTCTTTTCCGCCGATAACGGCTAAAACGCCTCTGCCGGCTATTTCGCTGACTTTTTCAGGTTCAGCAAGAGATATTCCTCTTTCACGGCAGCAGGCAGTTATGCTCTCAGCCACCGGATGAGTTGAAGCCTGCTCGCAGCTTCCGCATATTCTGAGGAGTTCTTCCTCGGAAAGCTCTCCGCAAGTCCTTATTTCAGTAACATTGAAGCTTCCGTTTGTAAGAGTGCCTGTCTTATCGAATGCAATGGCCTTGACTTTTCCGAGAGCTTCAACAGAATCTCCGCCCTTGAAGAGTATGCCCAGTTTTGAAGCCGCACCTATTCCTGAGAAGTACGCCAGCGGAACACTGAGCACCAGGGCACAGGGACAGCTTATAACAAGGAATGTGAGAGCCGCATATACCCACTTGCTCCAGTCCCCTGTTATGAGTGACGGGACTACAGCCGTAAGTGCTGCGATTGCAATAACTATCGGAGTGTATACCCTTGCAAATCTTGTGATAAAGCGGTCTATCTTTGGCTTTCCGGCAGAAGCGTCCTCTACGGCTCTTGCTACCTTAGCCATCATTGAATCATCTGCCGCAGCAGTACAGCGGAGAGTGAATGTGTCGGAAAGGTTTATACAGCCCGACATCACAGCGTCACCGGCTCTGACAGATACCGGAACAGGCTCACCGTTCACCGCAGATGTATCTATCCTTGATTCACCTGACTCGATAACACCGTCTGCCGCAATACGCTCACCGGCTTTTATACGGAGGATATCTCCTGCCTTGATAGTGTCCGAGGACACACGCCTGAACTCGCCGTCTATAAGAACATCGGCCTCTTCAACCTTTAATCCGGCTACATCCGTGATAGCCTTTCTGCTTCTTGCAACTGCAAAATGCTCGAACATTTCTCCTATACGGAAGAACAGCATAACTCCAACAGCCTCGCTGAACTCTCCCAGTGCAAATGCTCCTATTGTGGCAACAGTCATAAGCGTATTCTCGTCAAAGAAGTTCCTGCTGCGTACATTCTTAACCGTAGCTTTCAGAACTCCCCAGCCCAGTGTCAGATACGCTGCCGCATAAAGTCCGATGCTCACCGGCTTCACATCCAGCAGCCTGCCTGCTGCAACAGCTGCCGCCAGCAGAGCTATACCTATTATAACAGGTATGATCTCATGTGACAGGCTCTCCTCATGCTCATGTTCATGCTCATGGGAGTGACTTTTCTCAGCAGCCGATCTTATAACTACGCCTGCTTCTATGCTTCCGGCGATCTCATTCATCCTTGCAAGGAGTATGTCATCCACATTTCCTTTTATGATGAATTTTTTCATCGGGAAATTCAGGACTGCCGATTCTACGCCTTCAAGTTTATTCAGTGCCTCCTCTATCTTGCCTCCGCAATGAGCGCAGCCAAGATTTTCAACAACAAACTCCTGTCCGTGGATATCGCTGTATTCATGTCCATGCTCATGTTCACAGCAATGCTCGTGGTGGTGCTCATGTTCATCGCAGCAATGCTCGTGGTTATGTTCATGTTCATGCTCATGTTCACAGCAGCAATGCTCGTGGTGATGTTCATGTTCATGCTCATTGTGTTCATGTGTATGTTGTTCAGACAGTGGGATCAATTCCACATCCGGTTCTATTTTCCTTGCAGCCTTATAAATGAGATCCAGTATCTCTTCGTTGAATTTACCGTGTATCTTCAGCTTCTTCATCGGAAAATTGAGAACAGCGGATTCAACTCCTTCGATACGACTTATTGCCCTTTCAATTTTTGCGCCGCAATTAGCGCAGTCAAGATTATTTATACTGAAAGACCTCTCCATAAGATCGCCTCCTTACATGAATAACTGTTCATATGTTTAATATATCACATTTTCATCTTCTTGTCAATAGTCTCAGCCAAATTTCTTGAAATAATCCGGAAAAGGTGGTATAATTAATAATAATATGTATCAAGCTTCAAGCGGTGTTGAACACATTCAACGCTCCAATCCCTTATATACAGACTTTTTCACAGAGTTTTTGCCAACTAACAAAAGGCAAATAATTTTTTCAGAAAACTTCGTCTTTTTCCTCCCTTAAAATCACTTATTAGTGAAAGCTTTCAGAATGTCCTTTTTCAGGGCAAATATCAGGATGTCGACATCGATATCATAAAGGGAGTGAGACCATGACTGCCGATACAAATTTTTCAGCCGGAGGTGACGGTATTATTTTTGCTACACTTTCTCAGAACAGCCGGACTGCAGGACCGATCGGAGAGGTAAATCAGCTAATAATAGAGTGCAGTACATCGAAAGAAAGTCTTTGCAGACTGTATGAGATGTTCAAGGATAACGTATTTGCCGTTGCATTCAGTATCACCGCCGACTACCACCTTTCCGAGGACTGTGTAACGGAGACATTCGTCAGGCTGTCGCAGGTGAAAAAATTCTCACATACAAAAGGAGACGGCAAAGGATTCATTCTCACCATCGCCCGCAACGTTGCATTAGAGCTTCGCCGCAGATACAAAAGAGAGATAACAGATGATGTCATACTCAACTACGGCGAGACTGAACAGACTGTCGAGGACAGTATATATATAAATCAGCTGCTCAGGTATCTGAACGATAAACAGCGGCAGATAGTTGTGCTGAAATGCTGTGCAGAGCTTACATTCAAGGAGATCGCTAAGATAATGAGGGCTCCTGAAACCACGATAAAATCAAGATACAAGCGAGCTATCACCATTCTACAGGAAAAGGCAGGTGTTACCAGTGAAAAAGAATGATCTGATCGAGAATCAGGAATTTGAGAAAATGCTCAAAGAGAAAATGAACGGTCTTTCCGCAAATGTAGATTGCTTCGATAAGATCGCAGCAAGGGCTTTTCCTGATAAAAGCGAGGATTTTTCCGACAGCGAGCTCACCGTTAATGAACTTGAAAATATCACCGGCAAACACAGACGCTTACCGGTCCTTAAATGGGTATCCGTTGCCGCAGCACTGGTCCTCGTAGCAGGGGTGCTCCCAAAGACTATTATGATGTCGAATCTGAAGCAGCGGCTCATGCATAAGCAGGATAAGACGACATACCGAGAGCTTCTCTCCGAAATAAAGTCTGAAACAGAAAACGGCAGCTATACGATACTGGATTTGCCACTGGATGAATATATAGCCAATGACGTTCTCATTACTCCTTTTTACAGCTGTCCTTTTGGCAGCAGCAGCAAAAATAATATGAACGTAAGACTGTACATCAGAACTGTTGGCGATGTCTGGACAAACCAGATATATGCAGTGGAGTACAGCGGAGAATATTCAGAATCATCCATAGTTGCAACAGCAAGCTCAAAGGCAGATTTCAGTGACAAGGAGATAGAGAAGCTTACAAATGAACAGATAAAAAACGTAAGCTCCACAGCCGGTATGGCAGCAGCCTCAGAGCTGTTCTCAGCTGACGGCAATAACCTCATTGACGAAAACGGTGATGCCGTAACAGCCGCCGACTTCTCAGGAACAGTAATATACAAGAGCGGCGATGATATCTGCACGGTATACTTCGATACGCTTTACTATCATAATGGTGCTATGGAGAACGGCAGCTATTACTACGATACACACACTGACTGCTATGTTGACGGTGTGCTGGATGCCAGCTATATCATACCGGAAAACGACTGGAAATGCTCTGTAAACCTCAACAACAACGATGCTTTCCCGGGCAGTTCCGGTTCAGCATTTGAAAGAGCGGAGCTCTTCAGCGATGCCAATCCATTCATGATAAGCGATAACATATTCAGGATAGAACCGTTTGCAAAGTCATATGCGGAGCAAATGCTGACTGACGATAAAAAGCTTGATCTGTTCCTTACACGGCAAACTGTATCCTCAATTCCGTTCGAGCCTACCGCAGAGATATCCGTTCCGGAATACGAAGCTTTCCAGAAGACAACTTCTGTATTCTTCCCCACAACTATCCAGAAGCACGAGTATCTGGACGATATCATAATCATGGCAGGCACTCAGCATAAAGGTTATACTTTATTCTATGCAAATCAGGACTTCAAAACATCTGACGATGTCTACAGCGAAATGGGATTCGACGATCTCAGGTACCAGGCACAGATACTTGAAGCGATGATAAACATCCACGGCTCGCAGTTTACTGACGACCAGCTGATAGATATGAAAAAGCAGCTCAGCCGGATCAATTCCCTTATCATCAAATACAGCGATTATGAACGTACATCTGCTGAAAATCAGGCTGAAATGCAGGCTGAAGAAATACAGAGACAGGCTGAATCAGATGAGCAGCAAAGAATTAAGGCCGAAAAAACAACAAATCACAAAAGCGATCAAACGGTGACTCGCTGAAAGAAAATACCCAAAAACAAAGCCGTTCTGCCGGAATCTCTCCGGTGGAACGGCTTTCATTTTTTTGCTTGGATTATATGATCTATCCTCGTTCAGCAGCTTCAACAGCTTTAATGAAATCCTCTGAGTCAATATCGATACGTGTTTTGTCTTCAAGCACCAGCTCTGTAAAAAGCGGTTTCTCAATACTTCCGTCAGAGCCTACTCTAAGACATTCTCCACTGACATTTTCTATCTCATACTCCATTAAACAGATTCCAGAGCCTACGTCAACGCCTATAAATCCATCAAGATCACAGATCCTGAGTTCACTCCTCTTTGCGTAGAGCTGCCTCAGATCATTCAGAGTGATCTTCCGCTTACTTGAAGTTTCCGGAGGAATGACTGTCGTTTTCTCCTCAGCAGCTCCAATCATTCTCTTAAACTCCTCTGTACGGATATCGATCTCTGTTCCGTCACAGCATTTCAGTCTTACATATAAAGGCTCCTGACTAAGTCCGCCACTTCCTACCAGCAGGTATTCATCGTCTATATCTGCGATCTCATACTTCATTACATAAATACCTGAGCCTATATCAACTCCTATGAACTTGTCAAAATCGGCAACGGTAAGCTTCATTCCCATAGAAGACAGCTTTCTGATATCATCCTTAGTCATCATACGCTTACCGACAGGTATTTCAGGTGTTATGTCCGGCTTCTCCTCAGTTCTGTCAGCAGGAGGCAAAGTCGTTTTCTCAACAGCAGCCGTTGTTGTCTTCTCTTCCGACATAGCAGCAGCCTTAGTAGTTACTGCAGCAGCAGTCTTCCCAGCCTTCGTTGTTGTTGTGACAATACCAGCAGTCTGTCTCACAGTTATAGTTGTGGCTATTGTATTCGTCACCGTTATCTTCTCATCATTCAGTCTTGCTTTTTTTGTGGTAACAGCAGGTGATGTACTCTCCGGTGCAAAGGTCGGCTCTTCAGCTTCTTCTGTTGCTTGTTCACTTGAAGGCAACACCTTTTCTGTCGGAACAGCAGGAACGATCTCCTCATTAATGCTGTCTTTCCTAGCTTTGTCATGTCCTTTCATAAGGTATATTCCGCCGGAGCCTGCTCCGACTATCAGTAACAATACTGCAGCGGCAGCAGCTACCCGGAATAGCCTGTTTTTTCTGTACACATCTACTCCTGCGGCAATACCTCTGCCTTCATCATACAGAGAACTGATATTATTCTGAGCTTCCTCTTTCACATCAGCTTCGGCAACAAGATCATTGTCTATCATGGTAATAGCCTCGATCCATTTCAGCTCATTCATGGTAATACCCCTCTTTCTGCAAAAATTCTTTTAGTTTTTTCCTTGTCCTGAAAAGGCAGGTAGCAGCAGTTTTCTCATTCATGTCAAAAAATCTCGCTATTTCAGACAACGACTCTCCGTACCAGTATCTTCTTATGAATATCTTCCTGTTTCTTTCGTCCTGAGTACGCAGGAAAATACTTATAGCCGCAGCAAGCTTTTCTGCCGACAGATCATCTGTATTTCTGTCCGGTATGCACTCTGCCAGCTCATCAAGTGACACCGCCAGCTTAACATTTCTTTTTTCAGCATAATTATATCTGAGCTTATTCACAGCGATATTTCTGACGATACGGCAGAGATACGCTTTCAGGCAGTCCGGGCTTTCAGGCGGTATCTTGTTCCACACCTCATAGTACGCTGAATTTACACATTCTTCGATATCCTCACGGACCGAAAGAATACTTCCGGCAGCATTAAGACATACCCGCTCATATTTCTCTTTCAGCTCTGTGATAGCCTTTTCATCTCTCTTCCGGAAAAGTTCTATTATAGACAAGTCATCCATAAATAAGCCTCCTTTCATGAGGCATGAGGTCCTCTTACCTATATAGTCAAATTTTATCAGAGAACATTTCACATTTCAAGAAAAAAAGTTTCCCGGCTCACTGAATATATCAGCAAGCCGGGAAGCTTATATTAAGGAGTTATCAGAAATGCATATCAACAGCATCCGGGAATCTGTTTTCTAAGATAGTGCATTCGCCTGTTGCGAAATCTATATCCGCTAAAAGCAGCTTATGGTACTGTTCATCGCCTCTGTCAAGTATCTCAACTCTCAGGCGGTATTTACGGCCCTTTCCAAAACTATCAAATGTATCTGTTATCTTTCCGTCTGAAGGAGAGTATTCCTCTCCTGCTCTGCCGCCCTGATCATCATCATTAATACTTACATCAGCAGGATCAATCGTATAGTCAAATTCGCCATAGCAAACACAGATCTCTCTGTCGCCGGCAGGAAGCTCTCCGCACTCTATAAGCTTCTTTATGTCAATATCTGTATAGAGTAACGGGGCATTATCCACAATGTATCCATTATGTTCTGCATAATCGGTATAGTCCGGTGCTATCCAGTTATAAGAATCATACTTTGCCTTAATGCTGTTATATTCGCTTTCAGTTATTTTCACATCATTCTGCCAGTATCCCAGTTCATCAGTATCAGGATCCCACCAATTCTTAAAAACATCAACTGTTTCTAAGCTATTGTCGCTGTTAAGCTTCATATATCTATCAGGACAATTCTTGCCGGATGTATGAATCAGGCCATTATCCGGTGATACCATCAGCGAATAGCCATATAAAAGATCATATTCACCTTCCATAGGTGATATATCAATATACTGATGTCCGTCATAGACACATATACTATACTGGTCAGTTACGTAATTAGCGCTTGCAACCAGAAGCTCAGGAACACCGTCCTTATTGATATCAACGAGAGAATAAGCTATGTCCATACATAGTTTATCATATCTTGCTGTGAAATCAGCCATGTATGTCAGCGCAGCGTTCTCCACAGCGTCACTTCCGTATTCCGGCGGCGTGGAATAAACTGCCGTTGTAGTCTGGACAGCAGCTTCGCCTGCCGTTGCAGTTGTATCAACAGATGTAACTGTTGTACCGTTTAATGCTGTTGATACAATGGTAGTCTGTATTTCATTATCATCATTTTCAGTTGTAGTGGCAACAGCGGGATTGATAACGCTGGAATCGCCCTTCACGCCCTTATTGTTTCCGTTTTTCTTCATCAGGAACAGGGTTCCGCCAAGGCCTCCCACCAATACCATGCAGGCAGCGGCTGAAATTATTCTTTTCATTATTATTGATCTTTTATAGCTTTCAACGCCGCGAACGCTTTCTCCTGATCTGTAGTCCATATCTGAAGCCACGAATCCGTCCTTCATATCCTCTAATTTTTTCTTACTCATTTCTAACATTTTCTTCCTCTCCCTTTCAGTGAGCACAGGACGATGAGCAAGGCTTTCAATGATATCATCAGTTCCGTTCAGCAATATATCAAGTTCGTTTTTCTTTTTCATGATCTTTCCTCCTTACAGTGAGATCCCTGCGCCGGCAAGCATTTCTTTCAGTCTGCCCATAGCTCTCTTGCAGCGCATACGCACTGCCGGAGCCTTCATGCCAAGCAGCTTTGCTATATCTCCCGACTTTTTGTCGTAATA
>JAAYBK010000282.1 GCA_012718885.1 Ruminococcus sp.
TCCGTAGCATGAAGGATTTTCCGAGCAAGGTTTTCAATGATGCAAATCTGAAAATGGACCGAATGACTCTTTATGAGATATTCATCAATATGTATCTACAAGCACTCCGAACTCTGGTGAAGCACGGCATTAAGTCCGCATATGTTGCCCGGGAAGATAATCTGAATTTCTATAAAGGGAAACTTGTCGTAAATGAGCAGATCAAGCAAAACGCTGCTCATGGGGAACGTTTCTATGCCAGATACGATGAGTATTTGGTGGATCGTGCAGAAAACCGAATTGTAAAAGCAACATTGCTTAAGCTGCAGTACCTTACGAGCAGTGCAGAAAACCAGAAAGAAATTCGACAGCTACTAACATCCTTTGAAATGGTAAGTCCATCAATAAATTATCAGAAGGATTTCTCTCAGGTTGTGATCGACCGGAATACAAAGGATTATGATATGCTGATGCGCTGGTCTCGGGTGTTTCTTATGAACAAGAGCTTCACAACTTTTTCTGGAGGCCATAATGCCAGAGCGCTGCTGTTCCCAATGGAGAAAGTATTTGAATCCTATATAGCACAGCAGCTGAAAAAGGTTTTGCTCGATTTGAACTGGGATGTTTCTTCTCAAGATAAGGGATACTACCTTTTCGATTCACCGAGGCAGTTTGCACTGCGGCCGGATATCGTCATCGTGAGAGATGATAACACCAAAGTGATTCTGGATACAAAATGGAAAAGCCTTGTGAATAATCCGAGGATCAATTATGGAATATCGCAGTCAGATATGTATCAGATGTATGCATACTCGAAGAAGTATGGGGCGTCAGAAATCTGGTTGATTTACCCGGTCAACACGGAAATGAAAGATCATGCGGAGATCTCATTTGAAAGCGACGACGGTGTAAATGTGAAACTGTTCTTTGTGGACGTTGCAGATATTGAAGGTAGCCTTTTGGCTTTGCGTTCACAACTGCTAAAAAACACTGGCTCTCGTTTCTGACTACACGAACGGTGGTATTGATATCAAGAACAGAGATAAATCGGAAGTATGGGAGGTAAAAATGGACTTTATCAAGTTGGCAGAAGAACGGTTTTCTGTAAGGAAATTCTCAGACAGACAAGTCGAACAATATAAGTTGGATCTGATCTTAAAAGCAGGACAGATAGCACCAACTGCATGCAATATTCAACCCCCGAGAGTTTATGTGCTTCAAAGTCAGGAAGCATTAGACAAATTGCAGAAATGCAAAACGTCACATTTCGGAGAAACACTTGCTTAGAACCGGTCAGCTTGCTGTTAATGGGTTACCCGGCGACCGATGCAGAACCATCTGCATTTCATATGCAGAAAAAAGACCTGAAAGAAATTGTCACAGTGTTATAACTCCCAGTTAGCCTGAAGCAACAGGATTAACAAATCGGAACCTACAGTGAGAAACAGGCATGAATGTCATTCATGTCAGAAACAGGACGGTGCAATATGAACAGACGGCAAATCATATTCGTAATAATTCTAACGGTCGCTGTCGCTGTTTCCTTAAGTGTGCTCATCATAACAACGATCGACGATGTCAACAGTCAGGTTGAGCAGGATTGTTTTGACAAACTTACAGATACGTCTAAGCTTCTTGCTGATGAAATAAAGCGGGCGATTTATGCCGACCGCACCATCCTCACCGCTATGGCAGGCATCATATCCGGTATGGAGAATCCGAGCAACGACAAGCTGTGCGAGGTGCTGAACACCTATAGCTTTGATGACAGCTTCTTATCCTACACAGCGCTGTTGCGCCCGGATAACACAATGTTGTATAAGGACGGTTCGGTGCAGGATGTGTCTGAAACGCTCAGCTTTACCGAAGAAGCTGCGGCGGGTGCATATGTCTCCAACCGGACGCAAAGCACGTTGGATGCCGATGAAACGGTGATCCGAAACGCTGTTCCGGTCGTACAGAACGGCAGGACGATCTATATCCTTTATGGCGTGATCCGTCTTTCCGACCTCGCGGAGAAATACAAGACGGACATCTACGACGGACAGGCACATGTATTCATCGTGGCTGGTGATACAGGAAATTTTTTGCTGGATACATGGCATAAAACCCTCGGCAACATTGAGGACTTTACAGA
>JAAYBK010000283.1 GCA_012718885.1 Ruminococcus sp.
CTCCGGCTCTTCCCTGCTGAGCAGATGGCCGGCAAGGCTTTCCTTATCAGTTATCTTACCGTCTTCAAGCTTTTCTGCAAGCTCCTTGTATATATTCTCACTGTTGTCAAGCCTGTTGAGATAGATCTCCCTCATTACTTTCAGCTCCATTTTCTTTTCCGTTCAAAGCCGGAAAACATATAATTATTCAGCGTTTGTAATTATATACCTATTAAAGAGAAAAGTCAAGAGATTTTTTCAGATTTGGTGTTTTTATGATTTTAAGACTTTTTTAAGGATTGGATTAAGTGTTTTTTCAGATGTTTCTGATATAATGATATCAAATCAGGGAGAGACTCCCGCTTTTGATCGGAGGAAGGACTTATGAAGGAGAATATCCTCGTCACCAGAGGACTTTCAAAAAAGTACAGGAATTTCACTGCACTTGAAGGCGCTGATATCACTGTCCGCAAGGGAGACATCTACGCCCTTATCGGAAGAAACGGTGCCGGAAAGACCACGCTTATGAAGGTGATATCGGGACTTACAGAAAAGTCCGGAGGAGAATTCGAGCTCTTTTCCCGTAAAGGCAGCGATATCGAAGGTGAAAAGAAAAGGATAGGCTGCCTGATAGAGAATCCATCCTTCTTTGAAAAGCTGACAGTATACAACAATCTGCGGTACTATGCCGTCCAGAAGGGCATAACCGATATGAATCAGATAGATGAAGTGCTGAACATGGTCAAGCTCACCGACGCAAGGAACAAGAAGTACAAGAACCTCTCCCTCGGTATGAAGCAAAGACTGGGGATTGCCTTTGCTTTTATGGATAACCCTGATCTTGTGATACTTGACGAGCCTATAAACGGTCTGGATCCTATAGGAATAAGCGAGCTCAGGGATACCTTCAGCCGCTTGAACCGTGAAAAAGGCGTCACCTTCATAATATCCAGCCACATTCTATCCGAGCTTTACCTGATAGCAAACCGTTTCCTTTTCATTGAGAAAGGAAAGGTCATCAAGGAGATAACCCGCAGTGAGCTGGACCGTGAATGTATGCGCTGCACGGTCATAAAGACCTCCAACAACAAAAAAGCTGCTGCAATGCTGGAGGAGATACTCAGCATAAACGATTACAAGGTAATAGACAGCTCAGAGATAAGGATATACGACGACAGCATCCGCCCGGAGGTAATAAACGCCACTCTCATAAAGAACGGTCTGGATATCTCCGCCCTGTACGAATCAGGCATAACCCTTGAGGAATACTTCAAATCCCTTATAGGAGGCAGCAACAATGCTTAACATAATAAAGTCTGACCTTTTCCGTATGTTCCGCAGCAAAGGCATTTATATCATTTTCTTTGTATTGCTGCTTATGGCAGTAATAAGTGCCATAGCCAAAGAGCCCGGAACGATAGGCACTGTCAATATCAGGACCATTGAGGAAATGGACGATATTGAAATGCAAAACGACAATGATGATGAAGACATAACAGTTACCTTAGAAAAACTTATGGAAAAAAAGACAGAGGAAGATAAGCAGAGACTTCCACTTGAATTTATAGGCACCAATATGAATCTGTATTACCTTATACTTTTTGCGGTGTCTATAGTCCTCACCTCAGATCTCTCAAACAAAACTGTAAAAAACACTCTCAGCTCTATCGTAAGCAAAAGGACATACTTTTTCAGCAAGCTTATACTTACAGCATCAATAACACTGATACTGCTGTTCGCCAACACACTGATCTTCTATATAGTCAATATTATCATCAACAGTGATGCATACCAATGCCCCCTCAGTCGGATGCTGAAGGCAACTATAGTTCAGATACCTATAATGATGGGACTGACCTCCCTGCTGATGCTTATAACCTTCGTTTTCAGGAACAGCGCTATATATAACGGCATCGCTATCGCAGGAGTCGTTACATTCCAGCTCATACTCCTTTTAGTATTTTCTACTGGGAAGGTGCCTGCTCTCGATACCTTCATCAGAAAATATGAATTGCAGCAGGCTCTGTATGAACTTGCGGTCTATCCGGAGACATTCCACACTGTTATCTGCACTGTAATGGGAACTGCAATCACCATTTTCTCGCTTGCTCTCAGCTACAAAGTATTCCAGCAGTCAGAAATAAAATAAATATCAAAGGGTGTGATAAAGATAACTTTATCACACCCTTATTCATATTCAGTCATGAGTCAGCTGCTCAATAAGCAGCAGCCTTATGAAGGTGATATCATATCCGTCCACTATACCGTCACCGTCTGCATCACAGGAATGTTCAGGCTGGATATTTCCAAGCACAG
>JAAYBK010000284.1 GCA_012718885.1 Ruminococcus sp.
CTTATAGAGGAGAAGATCTCTCCGCTGCTCATGGGTGAATGGGGCGGCTTCATCGATGAGGAACATGATCCTACTGGTGACAATACAAAGTGGATGACAATACTCCGTGACTACATGATCGAAAAGCGTATCCACCATACATTCTGGTGCTTCAACGAGAATTCCGGCGATACCGGCGGACTTCTTATCAACGATTTCCAGGATTGGGATGAGGACAAGTATGCTCTTGTAAAGCCTGCTCTCTGGCAGGACGACAAGGGACGCTTCATCAGCCTCGACCATAAATATAAGATGGGCTCTTATGGTATATCACTTTCTGATTACTACAATGGTACTGAGCCTGCTCCTGATCCGACAGAGCCTACAACAAAGCCTACCGATCCTACTACTACCAAGCCTACTGAGGATCCGGATAAGGATGTTATATACGGAGACGCTGACTGCGACGGTTTTGTCAAGATGAATGACGCCGTTCTCATAATGCAGGCGCTCTCAAATCAGGACAGATACTTTGTCGGCGGAACTGATGAGAAGGCACTTACAGAGAAGGGACTCAAGAATGCGGACTGCTTTGACCCGGGTTCAAACCTTACAGGTAAGGATGCACTTTCTATTCAGAGATTCCTGCTGAAGATGACAGAGCTTCCTGAAAGATCTGAAAAGTAAAAAAGTTTCGGCTATATGCACTGATTTCCTGCGTCAGGATTGTGCATATAGCCGATTTTTTGTTTCCTGCTCGTCAGAACGGTCGTTTTTTGACACATATATATGAAACCATTTTTATGGCATAATATTTTTAAGGAGTTGATCTTATGAAAAAATATGCATACATATCTATGATACTTTCTGCCGTTCTTTTAACAGGCTGCGGTGCAGCTAAGCAGAGCAGCGATAAAGATGCAGGAAATGAGGGAGTAATAATTGAAGCGACAACAGAGGAGATCACTGCTGAGCCAACAACAGAGGATATAACAGATCCTCCGATTTGTACACCGCCGGTCAGCATATCCGAATTTGAGTGCTTCAGCAGAAAATTTGATGCTGCTGACAGTAAAGTTAATACATGGTGCAATGTTTGGAATGATGAAGGGAATATCCGTACTAATTATAGTAATAAGAATATTTCCGCAGCAGATCTTGATCCTGAGTATATAGCTGATCTGGTGAATGAGCTAAATTCCGGCAAATACGATGAGACCAACCCGTTTACGGGAGATCACTGCATCTGTCTGGATAATGCTATCGATGGTATCTGTATAGTTTCAGGATTTGTACAGCTATGCGGCTGCGATGATCTTGAGAATCTGACTATGGAAGAAGTGCCGGCAATGTACATCAGTTCGGGAGATGATAAAGTGTCATATCGTGTTCCGGAAGAGTTTAAGAAAGACTTTGAAGATGTTGTGGAGAAGGTCACTGTAAGCGAAGAGAATATCACCGATACATATCAGGTACCTGACCACAGCTACAGGGAAATAACTGAAAAAGAATATCCTAAGGATAGGATACTGTTCATCGATATGTACTCGAATTATGCGTGGACACCTACACTGACAGGCAGATTCATTGACGAGAATGGTTATGTATATAAGTTCGATCTTAGTGATGTTGATTACATGGGCAATTATTGCAAACGAAATAATATCGATGACTTAAATGACTATAATTGGGAAGATGCTCTTTTGGATGCTCTTTACTATGATGTGTATTATAAAACAAAGCCTATCTGCAAGACTGATGCTGATGAGCTGTTTGATATATACATGGAGAGCAACTGTATCCTCGACAGTAGTGAAATGAAACTGAGAAATGAAGCCTGTGATATGGGACAGTATTCGCTGTATGTCGTTGATCCTGATACATATGAACTCATAGAGCTCAGGACCGAAGGCGATAATACCGGTGAACTTGATGATCCGTGTGCTCGTGAAGCGTGTGAAAGATATGACGCTCTTAAATATGAAGCATTAGAATAAACCAAAGACTGCCGCAGGATATGCGGCAGTCTTTTTGCAGTTCTGTTACTGCATCTTATAGGAGTTTATCATCTTCTGGACCATACGTCCGCCGATAGAGCCTGCCTCACGGGAAGTAAGGTCGCCGTTGTAGCCCTTCTTGAGGTCAACGCCAAGCTCGTTTGCAGATTCCATCTTGAATCTTTCGAGAGCCTCTCTGCCCTTCTGTGTCATCTCGCCGTTATTGTTTCCATTACTGTTAGCCATTTTATTGATCTCCTTTGGATTTTTTTGATGCCGTGATAGTATTATTACACAGCGGCAAAGGATTATTTGTGGTAATAAATGTGAACTCAGGAAGAATATTTCACTATACATACACAAGAAGCACACAGTTTATACACTTTGATGTAATAAAATGTTAAAAAATATTGCACTGTATGCAATTCATTTATACAAGGAGGTAAAAATGCTGAACAACAGGAACGAAAGCCAGAACAATGCTTTGTTTATAGCGATATTAGCCATTATTATATTCGCATTTTCATCCATATGGATGACATGGCTGGATATCGGAGCAAGCGCTTATGGCAGTAAGAACAGCGAGACAATGGATTTTACAGAGATAATGAATACAGACGAGGAATATACAAGATATCACGACAAAATGGAAAACTATAACCTGGATACGTCAAAGTATATATCGAAAAGTGAATATGATGCTATACTGAACTCATACCATGTTCTGAAGTATGCTGCGGTAATTGGCTATGTCCTGCTGGGAATGGCCGGTGTATGCGTTTTTGTCAGCAGAAAGGCGATGACAGTGGCTGCGCTCCTTGCAACGCTTTCCTTTGGAGCATCAATGATAGGCGGAATGGTCTATTGTTCAAAAACAGAGAAATTCATGC
>JAAYBK010000285.1 GCA_012718885.1 Ruminococcus sp.
CCACTTATATTGATTCTCAGACAGGGATCCGCCTTAAAGAAGTATGGATATACAACGACGAAGTACATAAATTTGAGGTAACCGGTATAAAATTAGATGGCGAGACTGAACACATTACAACTCCTCTTGAATTCCGCCAGATGATCGAAGAGAACGGATATGAACCAACTGTCGACGATGGCAGTTTAGACCCTGCGGTCATTTGTAATCTCAACTTCCTTGGTATTCCCGAGCAGCCATTCACAACAGCTGCTCCACAAAACAACACAGTCACAACTTCCACCAGAGCACTGCCCTTTGATGAAGAGCCAGCTGCTCCTGATATGGAGAAGCTTGCCGGTCAGTGGAAGTGTCAGATTCCGGAAGAGCGTAAGAACCATCAATCAAATGCAGATGAGACCTTCAAATGGGATAACTGCACATTCACTATCAATAACGACGGGACCTTTTCCTGCACAGCGGCTGACGGAACATTCTCAGAAGGTACAGTAAAAACTGAGCTTGCTTGCATATGCGATGCAAAAATACCAACAGTTGCTCTATATGTAGGCGAAGAAGAACTGCTCGGCGGATATTACTTTGATCTGCCCTCCCCTGTAATAAGATTATATGACGGAACTATAGCAAATCTTGTTCGTGAGTAAAACGGATATTCCAGCACAGCAACAGCCTCCTAAGCAATGATATAGTTTTAAGGATATAAAAAACCGGGAACGCCCACATTGGCTGTTCCCGGTCTTGTTTTGAGCATATTTTCAGAATCCGTCCTTCCAGCGGCGGATGTCCTTATTTTTGAATCTGTAGGGACCTACGTCAAACGAATCCTGCTCAAGCTGCTCCTGCGTGAACCAGGGATCAGCTTCGTCACCGTTCACATTGGCGACTATATGATAGCATACCGCAGGAATGAAGCTCTGCCCGATAAGATAACATTTCTCGCCCTTTTCATTCACTGCCTCGTCAGTTATCATTACAACGTGAGTATCGTTGCAGATGATATCTCCGATACGGAGCTCATCGGCAGGTATCACCTCGGATTCCTTCTGGAGCGAGAGCGTTCCGGCATACCGCATCACCTCTTTAAGGTAGTTCCTGTACTGCTTTTCGCTCTTGTCAGGAAATGCTGCCGGCAGCTCGCAGGAGAAATCCCCCAGCACAAACATCCTTCTGCCCTTCCTCCAGCGCTCATAGTCGCATTCATCGCCGTTTGACAGCAGAAATGATATCTTGTCGTACTGCCCGTTTTCATAGAAATAATCGCTGTAAAGCCTGATTATGCTGTCAGCACACTGCTGATAGCCCTCATCGCCCAGGCTTATGTCAAATACAGCCGCAGTTTCTTCGCATTCTATCGTTGTCCCGTCATATACAGGCAGCTTTATTCCGTCGGGAAGAAGCGGATAGTTTCGCAGGTACGCTCCAAAGCTTCCCTCCTCCACCGGGATACGCTTGTATCCCTCTGGAGTTGTTATCCTGGTTTCAAGAGTATCTCCGCCGGCATCTATCCCCCGCATCTTAACTGTTCTTTCAGCGGCCTCAATGGTCAGCTCGGCAGCCTTCCATTTGGGGTGAGTGCGGATATAGACAAAGATCAGCAGCGGCAGAAGTATTATGAGCACCGCTGCAATAATGACAAGCAGCTTTTTTCTCTTTCCTTCGGGACTTTTTTTCATGTTATTCTCCTTTTCAGCAGATAGTTGTGGATATAGTGAAAAAATCGTTTTATGTTCATCAGAGAAATTTCCATATCTATTATATCATTCTCCCCATTAAAAGTCAAGCAAAAAAGCAGCCACAAGCTCATGGCTCATGGCTGCACGATATTGATCGAGGCTTTATGAAACAACTGAACTATTTCTGATAATACAGCTATTATTCAGCCATATAGTCTCTGATATTTATTGTACCGGATTCCTCCAGTTCATTTGTGATAGGATTCTCTTCCATTATCCTGCAATTTCCGTCTCCCTTAAATACATAGAAGTGTACGAATGAGCCGGTATAGCTTCTGAATATGATCTCATACTCTGTATTAGTTATACTGCCTTTTGTAACATACATGATGTCAGGATTATCATTGCTTTTGCTCCAGTCGTAATTCAGGTGACAGTAATTATTGACAGCATTATATGCTTCATCTTCTGTAATTACTGTGCTGTCTTCAGATAAAACGCGGACAAGTCTTCTCAGGCCACCATTTCCGATATCCATAATATTGTCATGGAAATATGCACCAAAACTCCATTCCGAGTCTTCAAAGAAGTCAACCTTAGGTAACTCTGAGCCTGCTATTTCTTCAAATCCGGTTTTTGCAGTACCTGTTGTAACATTTCCGTCAACATCAATGTATTCGTATTTTCCGTTTGGATATATATTTATCAGGCCGTTGTAAACAGGATTCTCTCCTGCTGTATGAGTTCCGTCAGATACCTGATATTCCCACTGTCCTACGACATCATCTATTAAAAATCTTCCGTCAACAGGTTCTGTTGTTACTTCAGGCTTAGTGGTTGTTGCAGCAGTTGTAGTTGTTGTAGTGGTTACAATATCCTTCTTAGCGGCTGCTGTTGTGAAGGCCTGCTCGGGGATACCGAGGAAGTCGAGATTGCACATTACCGCAGGATTGATCTCATTGCCGTCTTCGTCGATGCTGGTAGGATAGAACGGCTCATATCCGGCCTCTTCGATCATTTTTCTGAATTTCAGAGGAGCTGTAACGTGTGCGTCTTCATTATACTTGATATCTGTTACCTCGAATACAGTCTGTTCCTTATTGTTTACGTCTTCGTATACAGATTTGAGCAGAACTCCTGTCTCAGAGTCAAAGTAATCATTTAATTTGTAAGCATCGCTCTCCTGTGATACGGCAACACACTCTCTGCCGCAGATTGTCTCACTGCCGGTTATTGACCATTCATCCTTGTTAAGAAGGCTTTGACTTGATGATAAATAAATCGTGTCAGGATCAAAGAAAGGCTTAGGATCAAAGAACGGCTGTCCATTGACATCGATTGATGAATAGTTATCATAATCCCAGTCATTATTTAAGGTATCTACCTCATACCAGTCCCAATAAGGGCTTACAATTGTTGACTTATTCTTATAATAGTAATAGATAAAATATGTCTCGTCATCAGCCTCTGGATTGGACTCGTGGTGATCTTCTATTTCATCTATAAACAGGTACTTTTCTTTAGAATCATACTCTACCTTCTCGATGTCAGTTATAGACAAATCATCTCTTGTATATGAAATTGTGCATGAAGCCTCCAGCTTATCATAGTGGCTCGGTGCATTTGAGCAGAGGTCAATGAGAGCGTCCTTGTCGTTGAATACGTCTGCTGCGATCTTGTCATTTTCGGAGCTGCCTGACTTACCCTTGTTCATCAGGGCAACTGTACCCACTACCATGCCTGCTACCAGTACGAATGAAGCTGCCATTGTAAAGGGCTTTATCCATGCAGGTCTCTTTACTCTCTCAACACCGCTTACTGTGATGCCGCCATTCTCTCTCTGTACGTTCTCGTTCATATCTTTCTTTTTCATATTAAACTTCCTTTCGCTCATTTCGAGTATCTTATCAAGCTCTTCATCCGATATCTCCGGGCATTTATCTATCAGTCTTTCCATTGAATCGTCCTCTGCTTTTTCAAGAATATCAAATAGTTTTTCTTTTTTCATAACTGCTCCCCCTTTATATAGCCATTCCGGCCTCTAAAAGCTTTGCACGAAGCTTGCTTATAGCTCTTGAACATCTTGCCCTTACAGCAACATCCGTCATCGATATGCTTCGGGCTATTTCCTTTGAATTCCTGTTGTAGTAGAATTTCTGGATGATGATCGTCGAATCCGGTTCGCCGAGTTCGTCTATCTTATCAAGGAGCACACGGCGGAGTTCAGAACGGTCAACGTGTTCATCAACACTGAAGTCCGAGACAAGCTCTCCCATATCGTCTTCATCCGTATCGGTCATATGATTTACCCTTGCACTCAGGCTGCGGAATCTGTCAATAGCTGTTCTGCTCGCGATCGTTGAAATAAGTGACTTTATATCATTTTCCGAAGATATATCATACTCACATTTCATAAATATATCTGCAAAGACATCGCTGACACATTCTTCTATATCCTCTTTTGTGCCGCAAGCCCTTAGCTTATTAAAAACGATAGCATAAACATATCTGCCATATTCCCTGACAAGTGCTCTATGACATCCGGAAACCGAATCCTTCATCATTTCCGATAGTTCTTTGCCTGTCATTTTCATTCCTCCTTGTGTCGTATTCTTTAAGATCGACCTTTCATAAACAGTAATCGTTGCTGAGCGATGAAGTGTTACAAAAATTTTCAAAATAATTTTTTTGCCGCTTTTATTTTATCATATTTCCCGATCTTTCGCAATATTCTGCTTCATCATCAGCAAACTTTGAATACTTCTACACAATAAATAACTTGCTTTCTTTCTCTGAACGCTGTATTATAATATGTGGCATAATGCTATATTCACAGACAAAAGGAGAATAATTATGGGATTCAAAGTTATGGGTGTTACCGCTGGACGTAAGGACAGCAACTGCGAGATACTTCTGAAGGAAGCTCTTCTCGTCTGTCAGGAACAGGGTGCGGAGATAACCATGATAAACCTGAAAGACTATGAGCTGCTGGACTGCACAGGCTGCACATCATGCACTATGGGTATGTCTATGGGCAAGCATACAGGCTGTGCCCTCGACAATAAGGACGACAAGAAAAAGATAATGGAAGTCCTCCTGGATCAGGACGCTGTTATCTTCTCTGCTCCTACATACGCTCTCATGCCTTCATCACTGTTCCTCAAGTTCATGCACCGCAATCTTGCTTATGAGACTGCATTTCTCACAAAGATCGGCGCTATCAAGCCCCGTGACCGCATTGGCGCTCTTATCGCTGTTGGCGGATCAACTCGCTCATGGCAGTCTATGGCTCTTGAATGTATGCAGGCTTCGACCTTCTCAAACAGCTTCAAGATCATTGATATGTATATGGCTACAATGGTGCCTGCTCCTGCACAGGTCCTCCTCCATGAAGAGAAGCTTGCCCGTGCAAGAGAGATAGGTGAAAATATTATGAAGTCACTGAACACTCCCGCAAATGAGCGTGAGTGGCTGGGCGAACCGGATGCCGGCTGGTGTCCGAACTGCCACAGCAATTGTCTCTGTCTTGGCGAACCCCAGTGGAGAGGCTTACAGTACCCGATCGAATGTGCCGTCTGCGGAGCTGGCGGCGACCTGGTAAAGACTGATGACGGCAAGTGGAAGTTCGTTATTGCTGCAAACGGCCTCGAACGTGACCGTACCTCAGAAGAGGGCAGAGGCGTTCACTGCGATGAGATAGCCGATACTCAGGGCGGATTCTTCATGGATCCCCAGAAGCGTGCAACTGTTGCAGAAAAGCTCGAAAAATACAAGAAGATCAACTTCAAGGGTATATAAAAAAGAAGCGCACATTGCTATGCAGTGTGCGCTTTATTATGTGTTTTAAGTCAGACATCAACCAAATGCCATACCGATTATATCAAGTATAAGCGATGCTATATCACCTATATCTTCTGCAGAAAGGCCTTCACCAATTATACTATCCGTTGTATCCGCAGCTGAATAAGCAGTAGTAACTATACTTACCATCTCACTTATCGGTCCGGTGAATGGGCTGGCGATCAATGCTGCTGCATTTGCTATTGTAGTCCTGATGTTATCGGCTGTTATTCTTTCAAATTCTTCTATATAAGAATCACCTTGCTCGATATAGTCAAAAACACAAAGCAATGAATCATATCTCATCTTGAATGCTGATCCCAGCGCATACGCTCCGCTCAATGATCCTGCCATACCAACTAAAATTTCTCCAGGATTCATTGTTGCTACTCCGGTCTCAAATGTTACGATTCCTACAGACATATTTGCAAAAGCAATTACTGAATTGATCGTTCCCAGCATCAGATTGAACTCCAAAAGACTTTCAAAAGAATGAGATGCTCCGCCGGCTGTACCGCCTGATATCATGTATGACGCTGAACCAGTGGTATTATCGTACGCAATATATGCTGTACCTGTCCAGTCGCCTATTTTAATTGTCTCAGGGATAAGCTCAACCTTCATGCCTCTATTGACGAAATTCCTAACCTCCTGCTTTACAGAGGGCTCTATATTGCATTTTGCAAGCTCTTCTTCAACATTTGCCTTGCCTATGTAGCTCATTTCTATGCCGCTGTTCAAAGCGGTCTGCATGATGCTTACAGTTGACAGGCACATATTCTCTTTATCAACGAGCTGCTCCCAGATATATCCCTCATAATAGGATTCAACTACACCAATAGTAGTATTATACTGCTTTTCAATATCCTTGTTTCCATCACGGTTCAAGGCTTCCGAGTTGTTATATGCAACATCTATGTGGAATGAACCATTCTCAAGTGAATTTACAATTCCGCATGAGTAATGGCTATTGAACTCAAATCCTGTTATTGCAAGTCCGAGCTGCCTTGACTGTTCTATGTTGTTCTCTAATGCATATACCGCTATCTGTGAATCACAAAGCGTAAAGTAATACTTTCCGGCATAATCCAGGAATGCTCCCATTATCTCAGGTGTAAATGTCTTTTCCTTAGAAAAGTCCTGCTCAGCCTTCTTGAGCCTGTTTTCAGCTGCCTGTGCATCTACTGCACTTATTCTCTGGAGATCAAGGTTTACAGCATACATCGAACCAGCAAACACGCTGTCGTCCAGCATCGTTGTGCCTGTTCCGTCATGTATCTCTGTGACCATTTTCTGCACAGAGCCAAGTGAGATCGCCTTTTTACCTACTGCCTTCTGACCTGCAAAGGTAACTACCGGAACAACGTTCACAAGGTATGCAGGAACATCTGTAAGCTCTTCATAACGTTTAACTACGTCATTGTCTGAGCTGCTCGCAGGCTCATAGGATATTACCAACGGCTTGCTGTAGAGTTCTGCAACGCTTGCATCCATCAGCTTTTCTCCGTCTATGGATATGCTTATCGAAGCCTTGTCCTCATCCTTTACAAATGAATAACGCTGATTTGCTTCCAGTACTGTATAAGGCAGTGAAGACGGGATATACTCATCATTTCCATTGGCTATCCTTCTGAAATATACATCCACCTTGTCAGGAGAAGTATTGATTTCATCAAATAATCCGGGGATATCAGCCTTACCCTTATCCACCATATCAAGGTACTGCTTGTCATTTTCACTGAATTCCGGAGTCACTGACTCTTTCTTTATCTCTACCTTCTTGAATGAAGGATCAAGCTGTACCCATACGCTGCCGCCCTTGGCATTTCCTGCTCCACGGTAATCCGTATAGGGGATGTAGGCCTCTACCCATGTGTGAGACATCTTGAAGCCTACCAGCTGGCCGTTGTGATTGAGTCTTGCTGTATTCTTGTATCTTGCTGCAAGGATGCGGCCTGCGCTGGAGGCATCTGCTGCTCCTGTGAGCTCTACTGCCTGTTCAGGTGTTATCCTTACTGTACCGCTTATGAATCTTGCAGGGATGCCCTTTGCTCTGAGGAGCGATACCAACAGGGCTGCCTGGTCGATATCATTACCGCCAAGCTGCTCAAGGGTTATGGAAGGATCCTTCTTTGAGCCGGCATATGCCTCGTTCACTACATTGTTCTTTACAAAGAGGTAAATCTCCTTGGCGCTTCCCAGCTTGTCAGCAAGAGACTTTATAGCTGCCGGGTCGATAACGTCCCTGTCGTACACCAGATCGTCAGCTGTTGCTGCCGGAGATACTATCTCTGCGCTGCTTGCCTTTGCGCTTGCCGATACTGTCAGTTCTTCAGGCTGTACTGCTATATTCGGCACAGCATCCGACTTGTGATACTCCTCCGGCTCTGCCAGCTCCTCATTTATAAGAGCAAGGTTTGCCTCGGTGTTTATGCCATCCTTCAGCTCGGCAAGAGCCTTGCTGGTCTCGGCGTATTTTACGTTAAGCTCGCTTTCATAGCGCTGCTGACGGTCAATTATCTCGTCATCAGCCCATGTGCTGATGTCCGCTGCTACCGCCTCTGTTTCAGCCATATCGGCTTCCATTCCGGCAAGGATGCTGTCACACAGCTCTGCTACCCTCTCGCTGCTGCCGTTCTCAAAGGCATAATTCAGCTTCTGGATATCGGTCACGCCGTCTTCAACTATCACTGCTTCTGCCGGTGCTCTTTTTACGGAGGACTGTGTGCTTCCGATGGATGCACTGTTTCCGTCTTTAAGGAAGATCTCTCCGGCATAGCTTCCGGTAGTGGTTATAGTAAATGCTGCTGCTGTGACAAAGGCTGCGGTCTTAAAAATATTACTCGTTTTCATTCTTGCTGCCTCCTGTCATCTTGATTACTGCAAGGCCTGATATGCTGAGAAGGGATATTATCCACATATATCCCGGGATATGTCCGTCACCGGTCTTCGGTGAATCGGTCTTCGGATCAGCCGGTACCTTTTTAGTTGTTGTGGTAGTAGTAGTCACAGGCGCTGTTGTTGTGGTAGTTGTGCCTGTAACAATGTCGAATCCGTCATAATCCAGATCGGAGGTCTTTTCGTTGTATGTCGCTCTGAGCACGCCTGAATAGCGTCCGTCAGGCGGTACAGGAAGATCAAATTCCCTGCTGAGGTCTATGGTCTCTCCTGCCTTTATGCTTGCAGGCTCTGTGAAGCTGAATACAGCCTCATCGCTGCCTTCCTTGTATACTGTCACTGTAAGCTCGGCATTCTCAAGGTCAGCAGTTCCTGTATTTGTTACAGAAACAGCTGCCTGGCCCTTTCCGTCGTTTCCGCTGAGGTCAAGATGGCCTGAAAGTGCTGCAACGTCCTCTGTTACGTCAAATTCTGCCTCGTCCTTTGAAAGCTCTGCGTCGCCCTGGAATACAGTTGCCTCTGCTCTGTATGTACCGCTTGTGAGAAGCTCCGGCGATACTGCGTCATGGTAGCCCTTGTTTCCTGAAGGATCAACAAGTCCTACATTATGCTCATAGGAAGCAGCCTCTGCACCGTTTGCGGAATTGAATACCTTTACTACAAGTCTGAGGTCGTTCTCTGTCATTCCCTCGCTCTCGTTGAATACCATGCTGTCAAGGTTTACAGGATCGCCTACGAGGTAGCTCTTCTTGTCGCTTACGATAGTATTAGCTACGCTCTTCTCATTTGCTATCCTGAATGTGCTCTCTGCCTCAGCGATGACCTCGCCGTTCTTCATCCAGCTTATAACTGCATTGAAGCGGCCTGTGGTATCAGCAGGGATAGTCCACTCTGCTTCGCTTTCAAGCTTCTCGCCTGCTGCAAGAGTCTTGTCCTTCTCGGAAACGAGCTCTGCTGCTGTAAGACCGGATTCATCTGTTATCTCGATCTTCATGTCAGCTGTTCTGCCAAAAGGAGCTGAAAGGGTATCTGCGTCTATATCCACCTTGTCGCCGAATGAATAGAGCTTCTTGTCTGTTGCGATATTTGCTGTGATGTCATTCTCTGAAAACGGTATTATATACTCTTCGCTGACATTTCCTGCGTTGTCAACTGCAAAGATGTGGATGTACTGCGGCTGGCTGAAATCTGTAGGCTCTGCCGCAAGGACTGCGCTGCCGCTGTTATCAGCAGGAACTATATCAAGGATCTGGTCTCTGTCCTCGTTGTACTCAAGCAGTCCGGGATCCGGCTCTGCGCTTCCGCTTACCTTGACTACGAAGCCTGCAAGGTCGCTGAAGGCTGTGTGCTTGCGGACATTTGAGATAACGCTGTCTGAATCCGGAGATTCAGGTGTCGCTGTGATGTAGTATTCATAGTCTGTGGGATTATCCACTGTCTTTACCTTGACATTCACCTTGCCGTCCTTGTTCTCAGAGGAGATGAGCTGCGGCTTGTCAGGTGCGTCTATATCATAGAATGACGCATCCTTTGCAGTTGTCTGCTGGGATATCTGATAGAGATAGAAAAGTGTATTTGCAAATATCTTCCTCTCATCATCAGAAGCCTGACCTGTACTGTCTCCGGTCTGGATCATGCCGAGGTTTTTATTTGTACAGAGGTAGAAATTATCCAGTCCCTCTGTCTCAGGATGAGGACGCTTTTCTGCGTTAAGTGTTATCCACTCGGTCGCACCGTCAAGATACTGACCTGTTGAATGAGTATTCGGTACGGTAAGATCTCCTCTTATTACCCAAGGATAATTTGTAAGAGTTCCTATCTTTACTACTGATACAGATGTAGATCTGTACCATGTTTCAGGATTTGGAGTTGCAACAAGCAGTCCGGCTTTCTCGGCTAACGAATTGAACAGATAATGCCTGAGATTGTAATTTGATCCTCCGCAAAGAGTATCATGTCCGAAAAGGACTCCTCTTCCGCTATCAATAAACTTGTTTGTTGCTTCCAGTGAAGCCTCGCTCAGGTCATAACCGCTGTTACAGTCAGAAGCACCGAAGAATATTACATCACACTTCCAGCTTCCGTCCTCATTATAGAGATATGTATCGGGATCACTGTTGAATGTTGAAATATGTACTGATTCAATATCAAATATGCCCTTTCCGGCTGGCA
>JAAYBK010000286.1 GCA_012718885.1 Ruminococcus sp.
CTCCTTCGCGGAGGCTTTTTTCATTTAACAAGTACGCTTTATACAACAGCCTCAATCAGAATTTTATCATCATATTGAACCGTTTTGATACTGGATTCCTTAATTTTGTTAAAGCTGAAAGTCAACATATAGCCGTTTTTTAATTTGTACGAATCAAGATAATCTGAAAACTGCTTCTCACCGTCTTCATTATATTTCTTTCCATGCCATATTTTGAGTTCGATGACATATCGCTTTCCGAGATAGTCGATAACTACATCCATGCGACGTTTATTACGAGTACGAGCTTCGATGTAATAGTTACCAACTCCATTGATTATAGGACGTAGATATACGAGAAAACATTTTCTTCCGTCTTCCTCAATGAACTTCTCGGTACTATCACTGTATATCTCATGGAAATGCTCTATAAACCTGCTGAGAATTAACTTAACATCAAGAATTCCATCCTTGACAAACTCAGGCTTGTCAAATAAACCTGCCTTTGAAATCGGTGTTGCCTTCATTTCTTCTGATGTAAGCAAATCATTATAGAGTCTTGTCTCAAATATTCTGTTTGCCACTACAACAGCACCGTCTTCAACCTTTACAAAGCCGAACATCAAAAGAAGCTTAGTTTGATCATGATCCGGATTAAATGAAACTCTGTCACCTTTAGTAAGTATATGATACAGACTTTGTTTCATTTCCGGGTAATCTTCAAGTCGGTTTATAAGAGAATCAAATAATGGTGTGTTCATAGAAAGGATTTGATTTACCTCCTTTATTACTCCTTCTTCCGTCCATTCTTTTATTTCTTCATCTATAAGCTTACATATGCTTGATACAAGAACCGGATATCCAGAGGTTTAATCGTATATTATCTGAGCTATCGTTATGGTGTCTATTGATTCCTCATGCTCTTTAGCATAATCATTAAGCATACCAGCAATTCCATCTGCGCCAAGACTCATATCAATATTAAAGTCAACCGCTATATTCCACGGACTATTTTGCTTGTGCTCAATATCCTCACGAATCTTAAGCTTTAGATTACGAACATCATATACACCAGCAAGTATCACAGATCTGAATGTTGGTGATTCAAATCGGTCAAGATAGTACCCACGAAGCTGTGCAAGGAAATCAAGAAACACCTGATTGTTTGAAGCTTGATCAACTTCATCTATCATAAGAACGATAGGTCTTTCTAAAGCCCCACAGAATTTGCTGAGATTCAAAAAAAGCTCCACCAGATCAAGATCTTCATCTATGATCCCTTTCAATTCATTAATAGCGGGAAGTATATGATCTGGACAATCATTTCTATTTAGAGAGTCGATAAATGCTTTAACAAATGCGACTGAAAATGAATGCTCATCCTTAAACTTTGCAGAACTCATCTGGCGTTGAAAATCCATTGATACAACATAATATGAATCTGATAAATACTTTCTTAGGGCATTCAGAGTAGTGGTTTTTCCATACTGTCTGCCACGATTGATAACAAAATAGTCTCCTCTGTCGATCATAGCCTTGATCTTCTCAAGACGTTCTGTTATATCGACCATATAATGGTACTCAGATACGCATAAGCCTGTAATATTAAAGCGTTTATTCATCATTAGTCACTTTCTTCTCGCTCTATATCATGTGTGCTAATCTATTAAGAGTATACCACAATACCGCCCAAAATGCAAGCATGAAAAGCAAATCGGGGACGAGCCCGATTATACGTGCCAAAAATCATTTCATCTTAATATTGTTGTTTAGATATAATCTAAGCTTTTAAGACAGCGTAATACTGAAGAGATTTTTTTATATTGCATCCACAAGGAAATCATAGGTTCTAATGATATAATCCTTAATAAGAGCATAGTTAGGACTTATATCGGGAAAAGCCTTTTTCGTTTCTATTTCAGCTGCTTCTATGCTATTAATGATAGCATTTTTGTCAGGCAGTTCAGTCTTGAGTATCTTACGGCAGATCTCATTTGAAACGAAGTTTTCCGTGAATACATTGCCGTTTACGTCATCTATTCTCGGAACGCCAGTCGATATAAGTCCGAGATTATAGTCGAAATACGGTGCAAGACCTATAATTTCACCGGTATTGCTGTCACGAAGTACTCCGGCGTTCTGGTTGTGCCTGTCATCATTATGAAGCAGCGCATCGTAGAATACCATCATTACATATGGCTTTATCAGTTTTTCGTCAAGGCGAGGAATGATATACTCCGGCTCGTCATGATCGGTATAGTAGTTGCAGAAAGGTTCAAAGTCGACCTTTGCATTATTTGTAAAGTCCTTGGTAACGATAAATGTTGATGTGATTCCCGTTTCTTCGGATTTTGTGTGCTTTATCTCATACTCGGCAACATTCACTCCCATGTTCTTGAGAAACTGATAAGAGTAGTATTCACTGATAAGCTCCTGTATATTACCGTGCTTGAACATATACCAGCAGCTATTGATGTAACGCCATGCTTTTTCGTAGCTTCCGACAGTACCGAGTTCCCGGTATCCTTTTGTGTTACCACTGTTTGAAGATGAAGAACCGTACAGAGCGATATCTGCGATCTCTTCATTGTATTGCTTCAATGAGCTGTAATCGAGCTTCTCGTCAGCTCTTTGTATCCACCAATTGTCTGTTATGGATATACCGTGACCGACGTCAATGACTTGCTCTATATCGTCAGAAGTTCTCAGGCGGAGAGCTTTGAACAGCTTTCTTGAATGTGAGCGATGAATGTCAACACATCTATTATCAAGCCATATCTCAAGCGGCATACCTATGGCAAAACAGGCAGGACATAGAGATTTGTCGATAATTTCAGATATTCCGTTTTCATTAGCAAGGGCAATTACCTTGTCCTTGTGCATTACCTTGTAATCCATATGTCCTCCTACAATCTTTGATATTAATATTAGTATATCACATTCATGTATTAATTGCAAGATAGATGTTGAAATAAGCCATTATTCTCGCAAAAGCTAAAGGATCAGCTGTTTGGACATTTGCTTTGCTACCAATTTATCCTTGTATTAAATTTAGGGTTAAGGAGCATAGTTTTCTCATATTATAATGGGATATCGGCAACTCAATCGGATCACCACCTGTTACAGGAGTTCACGGCTATCGCTGTTGGCAGGCTGTTTTGGAGCTGAATCTTGAAATTTATACTCTCTTGTGATATAATAATGAAAAATAGGCAGATTTCGGAAAGGAAGCGTTAGAAAATGGCAGGATTTATAGAGAAAATCAGAGCATGGATAAAAAATTCTCAGAATCACTTTGAATTGGTTGCAGATATTCTGTGCCTTGCGGCTTCCTATGGATTGCTGTTCCTGATACCGCAAAGAGTGAATTTTCTGTTTTGGGCGCTGTTTGCTATATCGGCGTTTCTGTTTTGTATCGGCTTCTTCCGAATGGGATTCATTTTAGACGAACACCGCACGGCAAGGTTCAAGAGCATATCCGGCGCTTTGCTCGTGCTGTCTGGCATCATACTGAACATTGCTGGCGGCTTTGCGATCTGTAAAACACATGGCAGTGAGCGTGGGATCGTAATAGCTATCCTGCTCCTGATCGAAGCAATCGTGATGTATTCGATCACCGCCAGTCATGCAGATGCGCCCCGTTCGCAGTGGATCATGTCACTGATCGTTCGTGCAGCCGCTGTACTCTTGTGGATCGGTGCTGTTGTTTTTGCAGTCATTACTTCTGTTTCTGATACGGCGATCGCACTTGGAATCATGCTGATCGTGGAGGGGATCGTCCTCTGGGCAATGGGCAGCGGTAACAATCCGTTCAATTCGTCCATGTCGCATATCAGTGCCGTACCTGGCATGAATAAATCTGTTCAGGAGCTTTGCGATGCACTGAAAGAGACAGAAACGCAGCTCGGTCATCCGTGGCTCGGAAAGATACGGAGCATCAAAGAGGATACAATAATTTACGGACCGTCAGACGGGGACGTTTTCGTTTACGGCTATTATCATTTCGGGCGGTTCTATGTTGCATACAGCAACGATATATCATACTTGGATGAAAAACAAGTCGCTTCACACCGCATCGCTGAGATCCCCGACAGCAAGGGCGAATGCCTCGACGCAGAAGCTCTCCCAGAAGCATACGCAAATATGATAAAACGATACCTTGAAAACGGAAACATCGAATGGAATACAAAACTGAATAAGAAGAAAACACGCTGATATAAGATTGTGTAAAACAATACGGTCAGAATGGTCAAGCTCCATTCCGACCGTTTTTTATGATTCATCAGCTCTTTCTTTAGTATACCGAGCAGTTGCCACGACTCGCGTGGTGTTAAAACTTTTGTATTCATTGTTATCCTCCTTTAAGATAGGAAGGACGTTCCCGGGTAACGTCATTTTGTGGTAAGCAGGTCTGGCCAAGATCTGCTTTGCATATGATCTCCGCTCTGAGCAGAGATAAGGAAAAAAGAAAAAAGCCTTGCGGCTGATCTCTCAACCTCAAGGCTATTGTAACATATAATGATATCTTTTACATGGAACGAAAAACGGGATTTTTCATTTTTATGATTAAATATTATAATTTGTGCATGACATGTCATTCTAGTCTCTTATAGAGAATAATAAACCATTATATTCAAAAATGACAAGCAATTTTTTTATTATTCATATTTCACGTTTGCTGTTTTATTCCCCACTTTAAGAAGATCTTTCGAGCCTCACTTATTTTTTTAGGAGTCCATTCTTTATTTCGGTTAAATGCGCCAAGTAAGTTGTAATTACTTTTAATAAAAGCTATCCATTCCGACCGGGATATCTTCTCTAATACTTCACTGCTAATGTATAAATTTCTTAAACCATATACAAGTTCAATATATAGAGTATACTCATTCAGCACCCTTCCGAATTCTGATGGATTATAATCACATTCTAACATAATCGGAAGAAACTCATCTTTCAAGAAATAAGATCTATTCATACAATAGGCTCCATTTGGCGTCTCAATTGGTGAAGCATACAAGTATTTGCCTCTGTCAAATGTTACTTCGTCAACTTTATGTTCAACTGCATAATCAGCAAAGCAATATATCCACTCCAGCGAGAACTTATCCTCAAAATTAAATAAATCAAAAAAAGCAGAAAGATAGTTATTCTCAGAAACATCTTTTCTTGTAACGGTATCAATCAGCTCGAAATAATGCCTGTCATACTCCATATACATTTCTTCAAATTTTGTATTTGAAACTTTATGTTGGCTCCCTATTTGTTTTTTGAGTATTTTCTCACATATTTCAAGTTTATAGAACGTCTTGATTTCAA
>JAAYBK010000287.1 GCA_012718885.1 Ruminococcus sp.
CAATTGTTGAAATAGAATCCGGTAAACGTAAGGTATCTGTGGATGAACTTGCTAAGTTTAGCGAATTGTTCCAGATTTCTGTTGACGAACTCATGAATGGCAGAACAACAGAGATGCCGGTTCAGATGTTCGCACGTAGTTTCGGAGAGCTTGATGAAGCTGACCAGAGGGAAATACTGAATCTGATTGAATTCAAGAAAAGAATGAAGGAGCGTATGGTTTGATAAATGATTATGAGGCTTTAGCCAATAATGGCATGTCTGCCGATCGACTTGCTTCGACGTTCTTTAAGGAATACTTTAAGAATTCTACACCCACATTCCCGATTAATCCTTTTCAGATGCTAACGGATTTAGGGATACCTTTTTTATTTAGGCCATTTAAGAAATATGATGGAGTATACATTCCCGCTGAAGATGATGGGGATGTACCGATAATCGCCATAAATCTTAATAAGCCTATAACTCGGCAAAGATATTCAGCCGCACATGAACTGTGCCACTTCTTGAAGGATTCAAATAAGCAGTTTGCTTGTATATTAGGTTCAAAAAGCGCTATAGAAAAATATGCAGAGAAGTTTGCTTCGGAGTTGCTAATTCCGACGCCAGAATTAATCAAACAAGTCGCCTTATATGAAAAAGACGGATATGTTGATCTTGACTCAGTATTGCTGATTGCTGATTATTTTGGTGTGAGTTTCAAGGCTTGTCTAAATAAAATAGCGTACAGATTGCATAAGATCAAAGGAGATACTGATCCGGTATCTTTAGAAAAGATGAGCAAAAAATTCAAGCCCGAGACAAAGAGAAACGAAAAGGGTATGTTCTATACAGTTCTTTATGAACAGGTAATAGATTCGATGACGACCATGTTTAAATATGAGCCGACGCCACATGCTTTATTAAAGTTTAAGCAAGAATATGTGTTTCAGGATAGCCGAATGGAAGGCGTGGATATCGATGAGGAGACAGCAGCTCAGATTGTCGTAGATCTACGGCTAAAGAAACAGGATAGTGAATACTGTACTGAAGGTAATCAGAATATCATTGAAGTGGCTGGCCTTTCATTCGCTTACGATTATGCATTTGACGAGTGCAAAGGACTAATAACAATCTATGATGCCAAGAACATAAATAAGCAGCTTTATATTACTGCCCCCTTTCCGGAATACGGTGGCTGTTTCCGAGAAACAAATACGTTAGTGATAGGAGCGAAATTTGAAACCATAGATTTCTTTGATATTCCGCAAGAGATGAAGAATCTTGATATGGAAATCAAGGATTTGATGGATAATTATGAATCGCTTCCGATTAGCACATATATTGAACGAGTAGCGCAAATCCATCATAGACTAACTGTAATACACGCTTTTCGTGATGGAAACGGACGAACATCACGTTGCTTTGCAAATATGATGCTGCTAAAGCGGGATATTGCACCGATATTCTTTTCTGGTGATAAGAAACGGGATTATAAGGCGGCATTAAATGATGCAGATACAAAAGGTTCTTTTGATCATTTATACCAGTGTTTCTTCCAGTCTGTGATTAAGACGTTTGCAACATTGTCTGATTATCAAATATAAAAAACTCCGCCCACTGAGCAACTGCCGAATGAATTCGGTAGTAGCTTAGTGGGCATTTTTATTTTGTGTTACAATTAGCAACACAGACGTCACAATATATAAACTGAATTGTTTTTATTAGTTCATATTTGGCAACGTATATATTGACTTTTTGCATAACATCTGCTATAATAATATCATCATATTAGAAATCACAAGTGTTGCTAGTGGTAACACTTTGCATAGGAGGTACTTATGAAGCACTTATCTTCGAAGCTGCTTGCTGAGACTGTTGTAAGCAGAAGAAAGGCAATCAAGATGTCGCAGCTTACCCTGTCAAAAAAGACAGGCATCAACCGTTCAATCATCTCCAGACTGGAAAGTGAAGACTATACACCGTCTGTAGATCAGCTCCTTGCACTCAGCACAGTCCTTGGTTTTGACAATGCTGATGTTCTGGAAGATGACGCAGTGGAGTCAGCGCCGATTGAACGCAAGAAGATCGCTGTAGCAGGTACCGGTTATGTCGGACTGTCCCTCGCAGTTCTGCTTGCACAGCACAACGATGTTACCGCTGTGGATATCGTACCGGAAAAGGTGGAGAAGCTGAATAACTGGGAATCTCCGATTCAGGATGACTTCATTGAGCAGTATCTTGCAGAGCATGAAGAACGTCAGCTTTCCCTTAAAGCCACAATAGACGGCGAATCTGCATACAAGGATGCTGATTTCATTATCGTGGCTGCACCTACAAACTACGATCCGAAGACAAACTTCTTCGATTGCTCCGCTGTAGAAGCAGTTCTTTCCCTCATAAAGGATGTAACTGGCAAAAAGAAGAAAAAGCCTACTATTGTTATCAAGTCCACCATCCCTGTCGGCTACACCGCACAGGTGCGTGAGAAAATGGGCATGGATAATATCATATTCAGCCCTGAGTTTCTCAGAGAATCCAAGGCACTCTACGATAACCTTTACCCCTCTCGTATCATTGTTGGCTCTGATGACGCTAACATGAAGGCTGCCGAGGAGTTTGCCACACTTTTACAGCAGGGCGCTATTAAGCCAAACATTGATATTCTCTTTATGGCTACAACTGAGGCAGAGGCTGTTAAGCTGTTTGCTAATACATATCTTGCTCTCAGAGTATCATACTTCAACGAACTGGATACCTATGCAGAGGTCAAGGGGCTGAATACCGCAAATATCATCAGAGGTATCTGTCTTGATCCTCGTGTGGGCGACTACTATAACAATCCATCATTCGGTTACGGCGGCTACTGTCTGCCCAAGGACACAAAACAGCTTCTTGCAAACTATCAGAATGTTCCTCAGAACATGATGACTGCTATCGTTGAGTCAAACAGGACCAGAAAAGACTTCATTGCTGACCGTATCATGGAGATTGCAGGTACTTACGGCAACAGTGCTGACTACTCCGCTGAACAGGAAAGCAAGCAGAAGGAGATCGTTGTGGGTGTGTACAGACTTACAATGAAATCCAATTCTGACAACTTCCGTCAGTCGTCCATTCAGGGCGTTATGAAGCGCATCAAGGCCAAAGGAGCAACTGTTATTATCTACGAGCCTACACTTGAAAACGGCAGCACATTCTTTGGTTCTGTTGTTGTAAACGACCTTAAGAAGTTCAAGAAGAAGTGCGGCTGTATCGTTGCTAACAGATATGACTCTATTCTTGATGACGTAGAAGAAAAGGTTTATACAAGAGATCTGTTCAGAAGGGATTAAGATATGAGCAAAACCAGAATTGATTTGAACGGCAAGACCATCCTTGTGACCGGTTCTCCCGGATTCATCGGTGCAAACCTTGTGCTGAGACTGCTGAAAGAAATGTCATCCGGCACAGTGGTCTCCCTTGACAATATGAATGACTACTATGACCCGGCACTGAAGGAATACCGTCTTTCTCTGATCAAGGAGGCTGCGATCACTTCTCCCGTCAGACATGTATTTGTCAAAGGTTCAATTGGCGATAAAGCGCTGATAGATAAGCTGTTTGCAGAGTATCACTTTGATGTAGTGGTTAACTTAGCAGCACAGGCAGGCGTTCGTTATTCCATCGACCACCCGGATGTGTATATTGAGTCAAACATCATTGGCTTCTATAACATTCTTGAAGCCTGCCGTCATAATCCTGTGGAGCATCTTGTGTATGCGTCAAGTTCCTCTGTCTATGGCGGAAACAAGAAGGTTCCGTTCAGTACTGAAGACAAGGTGGATAATCCGGTAAGCCTTTATGCGGCTACCAAGAAGAGCAACGAGCTTCTTGCTCATAGCTATTCCAAGCTTTACAATATCCCTTCTACGGGTTTGCGCTTCTTCACAGTATACGGTCCTGCAGGAAGACCTGATATGTTCTACTTTAGTGCAACAAACACATTAGCCAAAGACGGAACGATCAAGATCTTCAACTATGGTAACTGTAAGCGTGACTTCACATATGTTGATGATATTGTTGAAGGCGTGTACAGAGTAATGCAGGGAGCACCTGAGAAGCAGAATGGCGAGGACGGACTTCCGCTTCCTCCATATGCTGTGTATAACATCGGCGGTGGAACTCCTGAGAACCTGCTTGACTATATCAGCACACTTCAGGAGGAACTTGTGAACGCTGGTGTTCTACCCGAAGACTATGACTTTGAGGGGCACAGAGAACTCGTTGGAATGCAGCCCGGTGATGTTCCTGTTACCTACGCTGACAGCAAGGGCCTTGAAGATGACTATGGCTTCAGACCGACGATTGGTATCCGTGAAGGACTGAGAAAGTTCGCACAGTGGTACGCTGAATACTATAAATGAACATAATGCCCACTTACTACGGCTTCAAATGGCATAGATAATTTGCCGATTGAAAGCATAGTTTGTGGGCATCGTTTTTGTAATGCTATTACAAACTTTTCTGTTACCTCTTGCAATGTAAATTTTTTTGTAGTAAGCTGATAAGCAAAAGAAAACCCACGTAGGAGGTA
>JAAYBK010000288.1 GCA_012718885.1 Ruminococcus sp.
AAATAGATGCACCCCATACTCCTGAAATATTCGATCTGTTTAAAAAGAGCATTTTTGTCAACCTCTAGAAATTCAGCAAGGCAGTCCAGACAACGTATCTGCTTTATAGTCCCACCAAGATACTTGTAGTTCAAGCCTGCAATGTCTGGTTCAATTGGCGCCCCACAAATACTGCACATATGCTTATTGTCATTCATAGTTTATTGCTCCATTTCATAGTTAAAATAATATTAGAAAATGCGATTTAATTGTTAATTTAATGAGATTATAACATCGCTCGTAAAAGAATGCAATAGCATACAACGAATTGTATACTTTTTCATCTAAATTGCACTAAGAATGTATTCTTTTTTTATTTGCATGATTATGAAAGTGTCGAATCAACTTAATTTCAAATTAAAACAATGTTGCAAATTTAATTGATATATATTTTTTTAATCGCTATATAAATTCGATATACACCTAATCATAGCCCTGCATTAAATTAAGATTTAATAATCACTATTTGGTCAACTAAAAAATTCTATATATACAGAGCGTATTTTAATGTTAATTATTCAAACAATTATTGTGAAAGGGGGAAAACTGTCTGTAACTGTAAAAATATGTGTGCTCATATAGTACTCCTAATTTTAGATGAAAAAGATGCCAGGTGAAATGGTTAATCGGAGTGAAGATTTTCTGATCATATCATCAATTATATATGCAGTTTTCAAACAGTCAGCAACAGCCTAACGGAGTTGAATCTTATATTGAATGGATTGACGAAGTCATACAGAACGATTCGTTCGGTAATATCGCTGTAACCGGAGATCTTGGTATCGGTAAAAGAAGTCTGATTCGCACATTTGAAAGTCAAAAGAAATATAATTTTATTAATCCCAATTTTTGTATGCAGCCAGCAGAATAACAGCTAAATATAACTATTTACAAAAGCAAAATGACTTCAAATCCGACACACACAGTTTGGATTTGAAGTCACATTCAATTCATTGCTAATGAAGAAATAAAACCGCAGTTACATCATAAAGCATTTTATACTGTCTATACTTCAGCTTTTCTCGTTGCCGCCCAAAACTGAAGTAAGCTGCAGCATGATTTCACTGAAATAACGCTGCGGAACTTCACTGCACTTTATGAAACATTTATCATCTTTGTCACCATAATCCGGGGAGGTACCTGCTTTAAAAAATGCTATATCCTCCACAGTAACTGACTCTTCCTCCATGTGGTAGGCAGCCATGTACATTCCAGAATGTATCATTAGGGTGCCGTAGCCTGTCAGCAGCGGTCTTCCGTCGAGTGCAACACTTCGGCTTGAAGCGTCTTCACGGGTGAAGTAGTAGAAATAGCCTCCATCCTCAGCCTGCCCTTTCTCCCAGCCAAATCGTGTCATTTTACCGGTCAGTGAAATGTTTCCTACTTCACATCCCTTGAAACGTGTCAAGCGCTTGATTTCAAGCTCTGCTGGCTCGGGAGTAAATACCGGGCGTGAGAGCTGCTGGAATGGCTGAACTATCTCATAATCACTGAGCTGTTCAGTCCACTCTGCTTTAAGCTCCTCTGAAAGCTCTATGGGATGAACAAGACCTATAACCGCATTCGCAGGAAGTTCAAACTCGTCACCGTCAGATGTTGTAAAGCTTCCGTCATCCATGTAACGGAATGTTGTGCTTAGTTTCCCGTCCTCATATATTCCCCAGATAAGACCAATAGCAAAACAGTGCATTATCGCATTCTCTACGAAAAGCGTTCTCCAGCCTTCAGTGCTCCATTTTCTGTCACACATAAGCACATATTCAAGGCGCTGTTTCTGTAAGGTCATAGCAGATTTCATAACCTTCTTCATCTCTTTGAACTGCTCATATGCGGCATTTGCCTTTGCAGCATCATCCGCTGCCCCCGGCTTTGGCATGGACTTTATCTTCTTGTCGCCGCTGAAGATCTCCAATTCAAGCGAAGGACGTATATACACGCTGAACTGTCTCTTGCCGTAATCGAACACACGGCAAAGATTTTTGTCAAAGCCAAGATCGGGAACTATCCTGTCAGCCAGCTCCTCAGCTGTTATACCAAGACCATCTGCTGCGGAAGCCATAGCGTTAACCGCAGCTGTACGCACTGACTTGCCATTGAACTTGCGTGAGATATTGTCAACAATCATAAGTGCCTCTCTGCTACCGTTCATTGCAATTGCCATCACAGCTTCACCTGCTATCGATGTACGCAGACTTATCATGGTATTGCTGTCCTGCATATATAGTTCAATGGCTTTCTTCATATATACAGAATAATTTCCCCATTCGTTGATATGTTCGACAAGTTTATGGAACATATCACTTCCGCCGTGTATCGCACTGAAATACAGCACCCATTTTGTCTTTGCCTCCGCGCCCTTTTCGTACCAGCGATTGAAGACCTCCTGTGCAAATAATTCAAGCTCTTTCTTGTCAAGTACTTCTGCAAGCTCAATGGCAAAATTATTTCTTCCAGGCTTCTTCATGCTCGCATAACACAGCATTATCACCTTGAGATAGTCCTCGTCAGCTATTGTGCCGTCAGTTCTATGAACAGGCCCAAAAGGCTTAGTATACAGCCATTCAAGCTTAGAAGCCCCTTTCATGAGTTTCTTTATCATATCATCGGGAGCAACCTTAGCAGCCGCAGCTGCACTTTCCGAACCGATTAGTGATGCGATACGAAGCTTCAGTTTGTCATTCTTTTCACTGTTAAGAGCCTTTTGCAGCTCATCGCCAAATCCTTCAGTTCCCCACGCTTCAATTATGCTGACAGCTATTTCACGCTTAGCCATCTTCTTTGCGGCAAGCAGAGTTTTCACCTCATCAGCAAGTTCCTTATGTGCCTTGAAAACGTTTAATACATCGGCACGAACTGCCTTGCTTCCGTCTTCGGTAAGATCGGAAAGCTTTTTTCTGAAGTGTTCTGCACTGCTGCCTATCGCTCTCGTATAGATCATTCTTCCTCTGACACTCATATTTTTAGGCTCACAGTCATCAAGCAGTTCTTTAAATACCGCTGCGGCTTTGGAAGCAGAGTTTGTGTATGCTTCGATCTCCGAACCATATGCTCCATCCGCTAAGAGCCCCATGTATGAGATAACATCCGTAAGCGGTGCTCCGGCATCCAACATATACTGCATAGATCTTTTCTCATTATCGATATCATCATTAAACGGTTTGTGGCCTGTATTGTCAAAAATGTTACTGTTGCCCCGATAGTTTTCAGCATTTGCTATCACGGCAATAGTGAAAATACGCTTGAAAAAATCATCTACTCCGAAAGTTCCGAAGTAATCAAAATACCTGCTGCCGCCTGACAGGTCGTTCAGGCTTCTGTATCCGCTGAATATCTCCTTAATATCTGCGTAGCTGCCATTGCCGTTAAGATAGTCCCTTATGAGTTTGGGATTATCGCTGCTGTAGGATTCAAGTATTCTTGCGGCACGGCGCTGAATTCTGCTTTTCAGATCAAATTCTTTCGGGTCGAAATCAGGATCGTTCTCAGCAAGAACATCCTGCATCAAAACAGCAGTTTTCAGATTCGTTTCAGAATCAAGCACTTTAAGGAACATTTTCGGGGCGAATGCAGCTATCTTTCCAAGGCGTTCTTTCAGGTCGGTGTATTTTCTCTCGGCGAGGAAACGTATATAATCCTCATCTATAATCTCGGGCATACTCTCAATGACCTGCTGCATTCTGCTGGGGGGATCTATAAAACTGCGTTCAAGCTGTGCTGCTGCCACTAAGTTATTTTCAGACATAAGTTTAAAGAGCTGCTTTGCTTTTTCAGAAAACGGGGCTGCCGCCGCCATGCCCACAGTCATGAAATTGTATTGCTCAGCCTTTAATTTTCCGGCATTTTCATATGCTTCTATCAGCGTATCGACAGCAGTTTTTACGATAGGAGAATCTATGACCGATCCGTCCTCCTCAGGAAGAGGTGTATTATTAAGGGCAAATATGCAGAGTTCGGTTTTTGCAAGATGATCTGAACCGCTACCATATTTGTCAAGCATCTCAATCGCCTTTATACAAAGAGCAGGATCGTTTATCTCTAGATCCCGTGGTTTGGATACCATCTCATGATGATAGTATGCACGCAGCGCAAGCTCTATAGCCTCAGCCTCATCGCCGAATCGACGTTTCAGAGCCTTTATGCGGACTTCCGCCTTTTTATGCGCTCCACTATACAGCCCCTGAAATATAACTGATGAACCGCTCATGGCTGATGCTGAAAAAATGAAATTGACATATCTCAGATATAATTCTTCATTTTTGGCAAACAGCTTATTATTAATATACTCAAGCATTCGCTGATGCTCGAAGCTTACTGCATTTCTTGCCTTGATAGGCTGAAGTTCATCAAGCAGAGTTTCATCGGCAGTATCCTCGCTCATGTAACGTATGCCGATTTCTATTGTACTGTCACTGAAACCTACGCTTTTCAGCACCAAAACAAGTTGTGTAAAGTCAATATTTTTTTCTATGTAAAGCATAATCATTCTCCTTTGTATAGTTTATTCAATGCGGAAACACTTCCTGTTCGTTTCTCCGCAGCAATGATATACCTGTTAAGTTTTATCATATTGTCAAGCGCCCTGCGTGAGCCGTCTTTTATCGAATGGCGGCAGCTATCTGCGGCAGCAGCCGTTTTCGATATCAGTTCCGCAAGTCCTTCCATTCCCATGCTTCTGCTTTCAGCAATAAGAAACTTCCAGTCATGCTCCGACTGCAAGCCTGTCTGAACTATCCTTACAAGAATATCACCTACAGCAGCAATGAATCTGCCTGTCTCCTCCGCAAGTTCTCCTTCTTCCGCAAGCAGTTCAGCTTTTTCAGATAAACTGAATGTGTGCAATTCTGACGGCCTTATGAAATCATATACCTCTATGGGAAAGAAACACAATTCGCCGTCCTTGATATATGCAGTTATCAGAAGAGTATAGACCTTTTCCGACGGTTCTGACATTTTTTTGCATATACGCTCCAGCTGCTCGATAAAGACTTTGGATTCAATGCGGTACTTTACTGTACAGTCAGCAGTACAGCCGTTATGATCCTCAAATGTAATAACGAGCTGCTGCTCATTCTTGTCAAAGCCGTAACGCAGCATACGCCTGGGATAAATGAAAAACAGCCTGTCCGTTTCTCTGTCAGATGAGCACTCTGCAAGCCTTAATGCTATCTCACGAAAATCAGTTACCATGAGACTGTGTATCAGTGAGCAGTCAAGGACAGCAGATGTACTATCAATAACAATAGTTTCCTTTGAAGCTGAAAGTCTGCCTTCACATACCTTAGCTCCTACAAGTTTCATCCGGCGCTTCATCATGGAGCGGAGCGGTGTACCCATCCCCCATGGGCAAGCTGCCTGCGGACGCTTTTTTCCTGTTTCATAGAATACAGGGCGGATATCGGAAAAAGTCAGAAAACGATATCCATCATTCGGATCACAGTTTACAAAGTAGAATATCTCGCCTGCATATTCTCCGCCCGAAACAGTTCTCTGCCCCACAGGGATAATCTCAAGCTCCCCCTTGATATCCGTATACACACTGCGAAAACTGCCAAGATCATCTGAAGTAATTTCATCGCTCAATAAATGTTCAAGATGTTCCGCAGTCTCCATAAGACGGCGGGTAAATAGCCTGATGTCAAAAGAAGCTCTCCTTGCGGTAAAGTCAGCTATACGTCCGCCGAGACTTCGCATAAGCCGTTCACATTCGGCCATCTTAGCTCCATGGCATCGTACCGCAGCAAGCTCAAAGTCTTCAGCAGCAGTCTCAGGGATACGAACAAGTCCATGCTTGAGAACACCGCACAAAAGTCCCATGCACATCTCCGCACAACTTTGTATCTTTTTCTGTTCGGTTTCACTGAATTTATTCCCAACAAACTTTTCTTCTACAATCTCATGTACTTCGGCCGGCTTTTCCTCCTCATACTTGACATCTTCCTCAACTGCTGCCCACTGTTCGGGAATCCGTTTTTTCAGCAAAAGAACAGCTGTGATAATATGACGGCAGACTGTACGTGACGGACATGAACATCTGCTTTCTTCCAAAGGAAAGGTTATTACACATTTTTCTCCGCCGACTGATACTTCCGCTGAAGCTTCATATTCAGCGATATCCGCTTCTGCGCTTTCAGCATCCTTAACAGCACGTTTATAGATCCCCTTATTTGCAATGGCTATAAGTCTTTCCTCATCCGCATTATAAATGGCGGCAGCAAGCTGATTATTCACGATACCATTCGCTCCTTTTCCTAAAAATCACGCAAACAGGCTGCCGATATACTCTCCCAGTCTGTCGGGTGTCAGTGCACCCACGAATGCTCCAATGTCTGCAAGTTCCTGTCCGAGTTTTCTGTCAAACACAGGCTCAGATTCCTCGTCAAGAGCGGTTAGGAAACTCAGCTTTGCACTGCTTCCAATGATGCCCCGTGCAGTATTGAGAAGACGGCTTCTGATACCGCCCTCATAAAGGTCGGTGACACATATCACACAGGTCTCATGGGGAACAGTGATAAGAGTCTCGCAGTAGCTGAGCGCTTTCCCGATATCAGTTCCTCCGCCAAGCTGTATGCTCATGATTACCTGTGCAGGATCGTCTGTCTCAGATGAAAGGTCGACCACATTAGTATCAAATATCACAAGCCTTACATCCGCAAAGCTCATTCCTGCAATTATCTGTGCCATAACAGCGCTGTATATCACTGAGCCAAGCATTGAACCACTCTCGTCAATGGCGATAATAACAGTTTTCTTGTTATACTTCTTTATCCTGCTGCCGAAATAGATATCCTGCAAAACAAGCTGTTCATGCTCGGTATCATAATTTTTCAGATTATGTCGGATAGTTTTCTTCATGTCGATATTTCTTGATGAGCGGACTGGACTTCGCTGTGAACGGTCAAGTTTGCCTGTTATTGCTCTGCGTGTGCTGCTTTCCAGTTTCTGCCGCAGTTCATCTGCGACCTGCTTGGCGACTCGCCTTGCCGTTTCAAGCACCTCTCCTCGCATAAGATGTTTCAGCTGCAAAACTGTTTTCAAAAGCTGCATATCAGGCTTCATACTCTCAAGTATCTTCTTGTCGGTCAGCAGTTCGGTCATGCCGAATTCTTCAAGTGCGTGTCGCTGCATGACCTCCGCAGCAGATTTAGGGAAAAGTTCACGGACACGGGTTATCCATTTGGCAGCAGTAAGCCGTGAATCCTCTGTTCCGCCATGTCTGCCTTCACTTCGGCGGACATCATCTCCCTGTGCGTTGCTGTAAAGGTAGTCGAGGAGCTGTTCCATGTCCTTGTACTGTCCGATCTCGCCGACACTTCCGCCAAAATCCAGACTTTTTTCAGATCTGCTTCCAAGAACCAGCCTCCAGCGGTTGACGGCAAGTATATTATCGTATTTTTCAGACATTCCGTCACCTCCGCTCTATCTGAGCCATTATTTCACTGTCAAGTCTCTTTCCGAAAGCATAAAGCCTCTCATCAATAGCCCTGCCATAACGTATTGCCGATGATTCCGCACTGTGAAGCTTTGCCACAGCCTTTGCAGTATCGGCAGTTTCCTGCGGTGTGAAATAACCGAATGCAAGGCGGAGCTGAGGCAGGACTTCTATGAAATCGTCGTATTCCATTCCTGTGATAAGCTCATCAGTCATTCTCAGGAAGTCGTTCTCACCGAACATTATATCACGGGCAATCGAAAAAAGGCCCTTCAGATATTCCGCCCCCTGCTTGACAACATCAGGTGAACCGCATAAGAATCCACGAAGCACCTGCTCCGCTGTTTTACGCATATTACTGTCAAAGCTGCACAACAGTCCTATTGCCGCACCGTATACCGCAGGCTGTTTTTGCGTAGCTGCAATTATGAGACGCAGAGCAGATTCAAGTTCGCCTGCACGTTCTCTCAGCATTGTATCAGTAAGTTCAAACATATGCTTCATTATGCGTATGCAGGCATCGGCAAGTTCTGAAGGAAGTCCTGCCATCAGCGGCAGAGAGGATATTAACTTTGAAAAGCACATTTCAACAAGTATTCCCGCACTTCTTCCATCATAGCCGTAGATCTCACACAGACGGCACAGCATCTCGAAAAATCTCATTCCCTCGCCCACTGAGAAGAAGTCACCATCCGTCGCAATAATATCCGACATGATCTGCTGCTCGTTTTTTATACTGATACCCATAACAAAACAGTCAACAGCCGTTTGTGCTGCCCGGAAGCAGAACTTTTCGTTATCCAGAGTCCTGCGCACAACGGTAAGGCAGGCTTCCTCAATAGTATATCCGTCAGTGGTATGGTCTATAAGTGCCGCATCCACTGAAGGACTGCGCTTATATGCCCACTCCTCACGTACACGGCTTCTGTCCCTGTTTTCACGAAGGTCAGCCCCCTTAATGACCCGACAGAATCCCGTTTCGAGATATCGGCAGCGATGCAGGAATCGGCTGAGCGCCAGTCCTCTTGCCGAGGTAAAAAGTCCACATTCAACCGTTTGCACAAAAGCATTATCAATTTTCAGCCTGAATACCTTACAATGTTTCT
>JAAYBK010000289.1 GCA_012718885.1 Ruminococcus sp.
AGAACGTTCACTTCGAGAAGAGCGGTGCTTTCACAGGCGAGATCTCTGCTGATATGCTCACAGAGCTTGGCGTTGAGTACGTTGTTATCGGTCACAGCGAGAGAAGACAGTACTTCGGCGAGACAGACGAGACTGTAAACAAGAGAACTATCGCTGCTCTCGGGGCTGGTCTCAAGCCTATCGTTTGCGTTGGCGAGCTCAAGTGGGAGCGTGAGTGCAACATCACTGAGGAAGTTATCGCTCGTCAGATCAAGCTTGATCTCTGGTCACTCACAGCTGAGCAGGTAAAGAATGTTGTTATCGCTTACGAGCCTGTATGGGCTATCGGTACAGGCCTTACAGCTACTCCTGATCAGGCTGAGGAAGTTTGCGGATTCATCCGTGCACAGCTTGCTAAGCTCTTCGACCAGGCAACTGCTGACGCTGTAACAATCCAGTACGGCGGTTCTATGAACGCTAAGAACGCTGCTGAGCTTCTTGCTAAGCCCAACATTGACGGCGGTCTCATCGGCGGAGCTTCACTCAAGGCTGAGGACTTCAACGTTATCGTTCAGGCTGCTGTTGAGGGCTGATAAATTTAACTGACAATGGGCGGATTAAATTCCGCCCTGCCTTTTATGGCAGCTGATATGTTTGAAAGAAATTATAATCTACCTGCCCCTGTGCCGCCGATACCGGCTCAGGATACCAGATCCCGGTGGTTCATTATCGACAGGGTGTTTTGTTTTGCAGTTATTATATTGAACTCGATAATGATAATAACTACATACGGCAATTTTGTTATACGTGCAATCATAGGAGCGGTTTTCGCACTTGTATTCACGCATTATGCAAAGAGTCTTTATGATAGTGAGAAGCCGAGATCAGCTGCGTTCAAGGTAATTACAGGCGCAGTGCGTGGACTGCTGTATGCAGCGGCGATAATAATAACTCTGCTGCCGTATACCATGCGCCTGAGCTATAAATGGTATTATCCTGTGCAGAGATATGTCTATACGGAAGGATATAATAAGGACAGCCCTATACATGAGCTTCTTCCTAAGAAACTTCCTGAAAAGACTGATGATTACAAGGCTGTTTTCAGCCCGTCTATGGGACAGGGCGACGGCGGCATTGATATCACCTTTATCACTGACGATGCCGGCATAGCCCAGCTTCGCAGCAGGGCGGTGAACTCCGGAGCGACACACCTTTTTCTTGATAAAGAGGATGAAGAGCTGTATAACAGCAGCGGAAGTTCTTCCGGAAGTGAAACAAAGGTCAATCCCGGCACATGGATCGATATCCTTGCCCGTGACGGAAAAAGCCCGGCGGACATGGAGGTATATGACTTTGAGGAAAGATATCATGTCTGCGGCTATGTTCTGAATGCGAAGACTGGCTATGTCATGATACGCTGGTGAACTTAAGAATTGAAAGGAAAGTTTATATGTCAAAGAAACCCGTAGCACTTATAATCATGGACGGATACGGCTACAATCCCGATACCTACGGCAACGCTATCGCTGCCGCAAAGAAGCCGAATCTGGATAAATATATGGAGACCTGCCCGCATACTATCATCGGCGCAAGCGGACTTGATGTTGGTCTGCCGGACGGTCAGATGGGTAACTCTGAGGTAGGCCACACCAATATCGGTGCAGGCCGCATCGTATACCAGATGCTGGTAAAGATATCCAAGGATATCAAGGACGGCACATTCTTCAATAACAAGGCTATCCTCGGAGCAATGAACAACTGCAAGGAGAAGAACAGCGCCCTCCACCTCATGGGACTTCTCTCTCCCGGCGGCGTTCATAGTCACATGGAGCACCTCTACGGTATAGTTGAAATGGCTAAGAAGAACGGGCTCGACAAGGTATACATCCATGCATTCCTTGACGGAAGAGATGTTCCTCCGTCATCTGCTGCTGAGTATATGGAAGAGGCAGTTGCAGAGCTGAAGAAGATCGGTCTCGGCAAGGTAGCTACTATATCCGGACGTTTCTATGCTATGGACAGAGACAATGCATGGGACAGAGTTGAGAAGGCTTATGCAGCTCTCGTTTACGGCGAGGGTGTCAAGGAGACTGACCCTGTACAGGCTATAAAGAACTCCTATGCAAACGAGGTAACTGACGAGTTCATGCTGCCTACAGTTATCGAGGGCGGCGCACAGATCAAGGCTGATGACAGCGTTGTATTCTTCAACTTCCGTCCTGACCGTGCAAGACAGATAACACGTTCCTTTGTTGATCCTGATTTTGCAGGCTTTGAGAGAAGAAACGGATTCTTCCCTGTAAACTTCGTATGCATGGCTCAGTATGATGCAACTATGCCTAATGTATCTGTTGCATATCCTCCGGAGCAGCTCACTATGACAATGGGTGAGTACCTTGCTAAGCTGGGCAAGACACAGCTCCGTATCGCTGAGACACAGAAGTATGCTCACGTTACATTCTTCTTCAACGGCGGCGAGGAGAAGCAGTTCGAGGGCGAGGAGCGTATCCTTATAAAGTCACCTGACGTTCCAACATTCGATCTCAAGCCTGAGATGAGCGCATATGAGGTATGCGACGCTGTACTTGAGGCTATCAACAGTGACAAGTACGATGTTATCATCCTCAACTATGCAAACTGCGATATGGTCGGCCATACAGGTATATTTGACGCTGCTGTAAAGGCTGTTGAGGCTACAGAC
>JAAYBK010000290.1 GCA_012718885.1 Ruminococcus sp.
AGTCCTTCCAGAGCTGGAGTATCTCTTCCTTGGAGGCTTGTTCTCAAAGCTTACAAATACAGCTGCTGTATGTCCGTCAGAAACAGGCACACGGAGACACTGTGTTGTGATGTTCGGAGCTGATGCCTTCACGATCTCGTTGCCCTTGATCTCGCCCCATACCTTGAGCGGCTCCTGCTCGGACTTCTCTTCCTCGCCGCCGATATAAGGTATAAGGTTATCCACCATTTCAGGCCATGTCTCGAAGTTCTTTCCGGCACCGGAGATAGCCTGATATGTGCAGGCAAGAACATTCTTGAGACCAAACTTTCTCAGCGGATGAAGAGCGGGAACATAGCTCTGGATAGAGCAGTTTGACTTAACAGCGATGAAGCCTCTCTTTGTGCCGAGACGCTCACGCTGAGCCTTTATTATCTCGATATGATCCGGATTGATCTCCGGAACTACCATAGGTACATCAGGTGTGAATCTGTGAGCGGAGTTGTTTGATACGATAGGGCACTCTGCCTTTGCATAAGCCTCTTCGAGAGCCTTTATCTCATCCTTCTTCATATCTACTGCACAGAAGCAGAAGTCTACCATAGAAGCGATCTTCTCGATATCGTTTGTTGCGTCCATGAGGACCATATCCTTCATTGCTGCCGGCATAGGAACAGCCATCTTCCAGCGGCTGCCTGCTGCCTGCTCATAAGTCTGGCCTGCGCTTCTCGGTGAAGCTGCAAGAACCTTCACATTGAACCAAGGGTGATTTTCAAGCAGCGTAGCAAATCTCTGTCCTACCATGCCCGTTGCGCCTATGATACCTACATTGTACTGTTTCATTTTCTTATTCTCCTTAAAAAAATTTGCATAAAAATAACAAAAACCGGTTGCAAACCGGCTCATCATACGTTATAATAGAAATGTTGACATAACAGCGAACTGATTATGTCAGTAGCTCTCCATCATAAGGAATGATGACAGCCGCCGACCTATTCAGCCTGCAGCCAGAACGGAATTTACCGGAGACCGTCCTTCGGCAGCCTTGCCTTTCGCAGTACACCATCGGACTGGTTATCCCGTGTACGGTTACTTTTCGCAGCTGCACCTCTACCTTGCTTATTATAATAACACTTAAATCCTGTGTTGTCAATACATTTTTTGAAATTTTATTTTTAAAATATCCGGATATCCGGAGTTATACGAGTATACTAAGGAGATAGTACGTTATGGAACTTCTGAAATCAGATTTTTATTACGATCTGCCTGAGGAGCTTATCGCTCAGCATCCTGTTGAGCCGAGAAATGCTTCAAGGATGATGTGCGTGGACCGCAGGACAGGTGCGCTCTCCCACCAGCACTTCTATAATCTATGCGAACACCTCAGAGAAGGTGACTTGCTGGTAATGAACGATTCCCGTGTCATACCTGCAAGGCTCTACGGTGAGAAGATCGAAAACGGCACGTTTATCGAATTTCTCCTTCTAGAACAGAAGGGCGACAAGCTCTGGGAGATCATCTGCCGCCCCGGAAAAAAAGCTAAGGTCGGCACACGCTTCTCATTCGGCGGAGGCCGTCTTATCGCCGAGGTCAAGGAGGTCAAGGACGATGGCAATCGCATCGTACAGTTCGAGTGTGAGGGCAACTTCTTCACCGCCCTTGAAGATGTTGGACAGATGCCGCTGCCGCCATACATCACCGAAAAGCTGGAGGACAAGGAGCGCTACCAGACTGTATACTCAAAGGAACTGGGCTCTGCGGCCGCTCCTACTGCCGGATTGCACTTCACTCCGGAAATGCTGGATGAGCTTCGCTCACGAGGCATAAAAACTGCCTTTGTCACCCTTCATGTGGGTCTCGGCACTTTCCGTCCGGTTAAGGAGAACAATGTTCTCAACCACAAAATGCACAGCGAGCATTACTACCTGCCGAAGGAGACTGCCGATCTGATCAATGAGACAAAGGCAAATGGCGGAAGAGTTATTGCTGTCGGCACCACCACATGCCGCACTCTCGAAAGCGTTGCCACATTCTACAACGAAATAGCCGAGCATGAGGGATATACTGATATTTTCATATACCCCTCCTACGAATTCAAATGCATAGACGGACTAATCACAAACTTCCAC
>JAAYBK010000291.1 GCA_012718885.1 Ruminococcus sp.
AGATGGCAATAAGCCGGTAATATATATCGCAGGCGATTCGACGGCTCAGAACTATAGTGCAAGATATGCTCCACAGCAGGGCTGGGGCTACTATTTCGCAGATAACTTCACCGGTGATGTAACAGTATATAATAAATCTGTTGCCGGAAGAAGCGCCAAGAAGTTCTACGACGAGGGACGTTACAAGGAGATCACGGACAGTCTCAAGGCAGGCGACTTCGTATGCATACAGTTTGCGATAAATGATGCAGGGGCGAGTAATGCTGACAGATATGCACCCACCTGTGGAAATGTGGATAATCCGTCATCAGGTTCATACGAGTGGTATATGACACAGTTCATAAAGGATACTCTTGCAAAGCAGGCAACTCCTGTGCTTATGTCATGTACTCTCAGCGCTAAGTCGTATTCAAATGGAAAATTCGTTGCATCCTATACAAATTATACCGATGCCTGCCGGAAGCTTGCGGCTAAGTATAACGTTCCTTTCGTGGATGTAAACGGAGCTATAGTGAACTACTATAACTCTATCGGATATGACCGTGCAAAGGCTTTACATCTTGCCGGAGCAGTAGAGGGTTCAACTGATCTTACACACTATTGTGATACCGGCGCAAAGATAATTGCCGGAGTTATCGCAAGTGCCGTAAAGAACGCGAATATATCCGGACTTTCATCATTAGTAAAATAAAACAAAAACAGCCTCTGATGTATATCAGAGGCTGTTTTTTTCAGATATAAAAGAAGAAAGCGCTCATAATGAGCGCCTTTCGAGATTCTAATGCAATTAGTTAGCTCTCTCAACCTTACCTGAACGCAGGCATCTTGAGCAAGCGTAGATATGACAAGGAGTACCCTTGACGATAGCCTTAACACGCTTTACATTAGGCTTCCATGTTCTGTTTGTGCGTCTGTGTGAGTGAGAAACTTTGATACCAAAAGTAACACCCTTTCCGCAGATATCACATTTTGCCATCAGGCTGCACCTCCTTATTAAGCTTATAAAAATACAACACGAATAGTATATCATATAATTCAGAAAAAAGCAAGTGTTTTTTGAAAAAAACTGAAAAAAATTTTTGTAGCTGTATTTTTTTGCTTCTGATTGGGAAAAATTTCACATATTACTTGAAAAATCTGAAAGAATGTAGTATAATGATATTTGAATAACTTTAAAGAGTTGGACAAGAAAGGAAAAATATGGAATATAAACACGTAATATTAATACTCTCAGAACTTGTGACATTGCTTCTCGTTCTTCCGGTACATGAATGTGCCCATGCACTTGTTGCAAAGTGGTACGGAGATGATACTGCTGAGCGGCAGGGAAGGCTTACTCTCAATCCCATCGCTCACATTGATCCTCTTGGTGCTATATTAATGGTCACTACCGGCTTCGGCTGGGCAAAGCCCGTACCGATAAATCCTCTCCGTTTCAAGAAGCAGAGACAGGGAATAGCTGTCGTTTCCCTTGCAGGACCTGTTTCAAATATACTTGCAGCCTTTGTTGCTGCCTTTGCATATGCGGTGCTGATGCATTCAAAAGACGGCTGGGAGGCTTATCATAGGTTCCAGTACCAGAATGAGACCTCTCCGATGTTCACAACTATACTCCTGCTTTCATACCTTGTTGAAGTGAACGTGGGACTTGCTATATTTAATATGATACCTATACCGCCACTGGACGGTTCAAAGGTGCTCAGCTATTTCACTTCCTCTGAATTCGACCGCTGGGCATACAGACATCAGCGTGAGATACAGATAGGCTTCCTTGTGTTTATTGGCCTTATGTATGTTGTCCCCTATGAGTACAATCCGCTTTATTATATAAGATCTGCGGTCTCCGACCTGATCTGGGAATCGGTTTCGTGGATACCTCAGTATAAACACTGATCTGTAAGCTATGGAAACTATATCATTCAAGCTGGAGGTCTTTGAAGGTCCGCTGGATCTTCTTCTCAGCCTCATCTCAAAGCATAAGCTTAATATATGCGATATAGAGATCTCAAAGCTGCTGGAGCAGTACCTGCTGTATATCGACCAGGCTCACGAACAGAATCTGGAGCTGGCAGGAGAGTTCCTGGAAATGGCAGCGAGACTCATATATATAAAGACAGCCTCCCTCCTTCCGCAGCCCGAGGAGGCAGAGCAGCTCAAAAAAGAGCTGGAGGGTGCGCTTATAGAGTATTCTCTCTGTAAGATAGCCGCTGCAAGACTGACAGCCGCTTTCTGCGGAGGAGATATCTTCGTCCGCAGACCAATGAAGATCAAGGCTGATATGACATACTGTCTCGTACATGAGCCGGAGAGACTGGCGCTGGCATACAGTGCCATATCCCAGAAGACTATCAGGAATGAAGTCTCAAAGCTCAGAGTCGAGAATAAGATAAACTCCGTTGTAAAGCGCAGGATAGTATCGGTAATGACAAAGGTGGTGCATATCCTGAGAGAGCTGTACGAATCAGGAGAAGTCTATATGGACAAGCTGTATGAAGGAGTCACCGACCGCTCGGCAAGAGTGGCTACGTTCCTCGCCGTTCTTGAGCTTACAAGGCACGGACGCATTACTATAAGCGAGGATAATTTGATGATCTTCTTCAAGGAAAGAAAGAACGGAGTGAAGAAAACTTGGAGATCAAAGAAAAGCTCGGAGCAATAGAGGCTATCCTCTTTGCAAGCGGTGAGCCGATCGAGATTTACCGCCTTTCAGAGGCTAGCGGAGTGGACGCAGGTACATTGCCGTCAATGATAAGGCTGCTGAATGAGCGCTATGACGACTATGGAAGCGGTATCTGCATAAAAAAGCTGGACAGCAGCTATCAGCTTTGTACCCGTGAAGAATTTGCTCCGCAGATAAGGAATGCTCTGGAAACGAAGAGATCCGCTCCTCTTTCCAATGCTGCAATGGAGGCGCTGACCATAATCGCCTACAATCAGCCGGTATCAAAGGGATTTGTCGAGAATGTCAGAGGAATTGACAGTTCCTCAGTTATAAACAACCTTGTGGAAAAAGGACTAGTGGAGGAAGCCGGAAGGCTTGATGTTCCGGGGAAGCCTATAGTCTACCGCACTACAGCGGTATTTCTGAGAAGCTTCGGACTCAGTTCCGTTGCTGATCTGCCTCCTCTGCCGGATCAGCCTATGATAACGGATGATGAGAACGGAGAGGAAGCTTCAGAAGAAAGCGATAATTGATGAAAGGAGCGGCAGGACTTGATCGTACTTAAAATCTTACTATGGATACTTCTTGCACTGATCG
>JAAYBK010000292.1 GCA_012718885.1 Ruminococcus sp.
AAACTGCTGCGGCGTGCTGGACGGGCTCTGCCTCAGGCTCCTTTGGAGGCTCTTCGGAGTATTCAGGCGAAGGAGCTTCCTCGATTGCAGCAAGCTTCTTCTTTTTGCGCTCATACCAGATGATGAGACCTGTGAGCACGGCGCTGACTGCTGTTGCGGCAGCACCTTCCGGGAAGCCCTCGGGAGTATATTTCAGCCTTATGCTGTGGGAGCCGGCCTTTACTCTTACTCCTGTCATAGCGCCGCATACTGCCATAGTTTCAGCCTTTTCGCCGTCCACATAGACCTTCCATCCCTTTTCGTAGGGAATAGAGAGGAAGAGTATTCCGTCCTCCTTGGCTTCGATATGTCCCTCTATCCTTGTGTCTTCAAATTTGGTGACCTTCAGCTGCTCATCGGCAAGCAGGTCGTATGCCTTTTTGAAGTTGTCTTTCTTCAAGGCGTATACCATGAGCTTGTAGTTTCCGGAGGTACGTCCGTCCTTCGGGAATATCTCCACCTTGGAGGTAGTTCCGGGACCGGAATTGCCCATTGGGAATACTATCGGATAGCTTTCGATAAGGCTGCCGCTGTCCACTATTTTGTAGGGCTCGGATGAAGCGTCCTCGCCGCAGCTTATGGTTAGTGAATCACAGGCTCCTCCCGGGGAGTTGGCATATCCGTAGAGTATTGAGTTCTCTGCGCCGGCAAAGCTGTACAGCGCACTTGATTTCTTGTTTTCTGTATCCGGCACACGGAAGGTATAGTTTCCGTAGCCGTTTTTGGTAACTTCTATGTTGTTGTACTTTACAAGTGTTACTGCCTGTGCAGTAAAGATCGGATCATCGGTATCGGTAGCAAGCTTTATAAGGTCGTTCTGGTATTCAAATGGATTTGCTCCGCCGGAGGTCTCAAGGTCGAGGATCCTCTCGTTTACCATATATCCCAGAGAAAGGGGATATTTGTTCTTGTAGAGGTATGAGGTGCCTGCATCGGCCTCGAAATCCATTACCTCCGCTTCACTGTTGAGCTTGTCGCCGCGCTTTATCAGGTACTTTATACCGAAGAGTGCGTTGACTACCGGAGTAGATGTGCGGTAGTAGTATCTGTTGCCGGCCTCGGAAGCATAGAGTCCAAGGTGCTTGCAGAAGGTGGTAACGGAGACGTTTGCTGATGAGGAGAACTGTGACAGTCCACGGAAGCCGTAGAGCGCACTGTCATTCAGGGTATAGGTGGATGTCATCTCAGTCCTGTAGAAAAGCTCATCCTCGGTGTTGGAGATATGACTGAGCAGCGACTGTACCTCAATGCTATGAGAGGGATAGTCGTTGTAGGAAGATGACTTTACAGTTTTTACGCCAAGCTGTGCATTGCTTACGAATTCGCTGAACACAGCTGCTGCAAGGGCGAGGGTAAGGAACCTGTTCCTTGCTGTCTGGCGCTTGAAAGGGAATATCTTTGCTGCGATGAATATCAGCCAGAAAGCACATACGATTATCAGTGAGCTCCTTGCAGCTCCTGTGAAGCTGAAATCCTTTCCCTTGGACATATGGGACAGCCAGAATACAGTGAACGGACCCATGAGCATGAGTATCATCTGGTATATCTTTATGCCGTTCCTGAGTATTATGTCATAAGCCCTGTAGGCTGCCGCAGCCAGGACAAAGCTGAAAATAAATGCGAATCTGTAGGGGATCTGGTTGGTGAAATGGAAACCGTGCCAGATATAGTTCAGCTTGTTCATGTTGCAGCTTACAGCTATTATCCAGAGCATTGCTGTTGCGGATACCTTCTCACGGAGCTTTATGCCTCTTGAGAACAGAAATACTCCTATGAGCATTATTGCCAGCATTCCGCAGGCGAAATTTGGCAGTCCATCGACCTTTGTTGGCTCGCTGTAGGATATGGTGTTTGCGAATATATCCTCCCATTTCTCATACCAGAGCGTATTCTTCGGGAATTCGTTATTGACGCTGTAGGTGAGCTGGAGGCCGTAGTAGGCCGGAAGAAGCATGAATCCGCCCAGGCCTATGGCTATGATCGAGGAGCGGAATATTATCCAGAGGCTGCGCAGCCATGGCTTGAAGCCGTGGAATTCGGTTATCCATGCGGACATGAACATGAATATGGTGAATATGCAGGTGAAATATCCTACATAGTAGTTTGCGATAAGTGAAAGAGCAAGTGCGAAGGTGTAGGTCTTCCATTTCCCCTCACGGCATATGGCTACAATTCCCAGCATTACCAGCGGGAAGAGGGCAACTGTGTCGAACCACATAACATTCCAGTAGTAGCCGAGAGTGTAGCTGCACAGGGCATACATAACCGAGAATACACAGAGCGAGAAGTCCCTGCGCTTGAAGGTGTAGCTGAGGAAGGCGCTGAAGAATGCTCCTGCGAAGCCTATCTTCAATATAAGTATGAAGGTGAGGGCATCACGCACATGATCTTTGTCAAAGAATATAGACAGCCAGTTCAGCGGGCTTGCCGAATAATAGGATATGAGCGAAAGGAAGTTTGTTCCCAGGCCGTTTTCCCATGAGTACATGAAGGAACCGCCTGTCAGGAGCTTCTCCCGTACTACCCGGAAAAACGGATAGTACTGATGCCAGAGGTCAACTACAAGCATCTGTCTGTCGCCGAAGGGATGTATGCCGTTCTGAGCGAAGGCAAAGGTCATTATGCCGGCCGGAATCAGAAACGACAGTAGGTAATAAAGTATACCCTTTTCAAACAAGATATTATAGCATTTGCTGCGGCGGAAGCATTCAAATCTTCTGCCTGGCTTTTTAGGCCTTTGTTTTTTTGAGCGGGCACGGGAGTTATATCTTTTTCTTTCCCCGTACTCATGGTCTATGACGTTTTCGGTTTTTTCCATGATATCCTCTCTTTTATAAATGTATCATTTGTCTGCACTTGTTCAGCTTCAGAATGCGAACGGCTTTGTTATTTTTATGACTATGACTGCCGCAAGGAAAAGCAGCGTTACGGCAAGTGCGATATAGTCTCTTGGTGCAGATCTGAGCTGTCTTAGTCTTGTACGTCCTTCGCCGCCGTGATAGCAGCGGCATTCCATAGCTGTTGCCAGCTCGTCGGCACGCCTGAACGATGATGTGAACAGGGGGACGAGTATGGATATGAGGTTCTTCGCCCTTGTTGTGAAGCTTCCCGTATCAAGCTCGGCACCTCTTGCCTTCTGGGCAGAGATTATCTTGTCAGTTTCCTCTATCAGAGTGGGGATGAAGCGAAGCGCTATCGACATCATCATCGCCAGCTCGTGTACAGGGAATTTAAGCTTTTTAAGCGGCGAAAGCAGGCGCTCTATAGCGTCTGTCAGAGTTATGGGGGATGTTGTGTATGTAAGTATCGATGTTCCCATTATCAGGAGAACTATCCTCACTATCATGAATACGCTGATATTGATGCCGCCGGAGGTCACTTTAAGGAACTTCCAATGCCAGAGCACATCACCTGTGCTCACAAGGAAAAGATTCAGCACTGCTGTTATCAGCAGGAAGGGCATCAGCGGCTTTACGCTTTTCAGGAACATTTTCAGCTTTACCTGTGAGAGCAGCATGGCCATTATGGTGTAGACTGCTCCTATACCCAGGCAGACCATTGAATCTCCAGTGAAAAGCATTATAATATAGAGTACGGTGATAACGATCTTGAATCTGGGGTCAAGGCGGTGTATTATGCTGTTTCCCGGGAAGTACTGTCCAATAGTTATATCTCTCAGCATATCATTCACCTGCCCTTTCTTTCAGCTTTTTCAGGAGCAGGTCTCTTGCGTATCCCACGGTGTAGACTTCCTTGCCAAAGTCAACTCCCCGTCTTTTCAGTTCCATGAACACCTTTGTTATCTGAGGAACGTCAAGGCCTATCTGCGAGATCTCCTCAGCACGGGAGAATACCTTTTCAGTCTCATCGAAGCAGAACAGCTTTGCCTTGTTCATTACCAGTATCCTGTCAGCGAAGGAGGCTATATCCTCCATACTGTGGGAAACTATGAGAGTGGTATTGCCGGTGCGCTTGTGGTATGCCTTTATGTGGCTGAGTATCTTGTCACGGCCTGCCGGGTCAAGTCCGGCAGTGGGCTCATCGAGTATGAGCACCTTGGGTTCCATCGCCATTACTCCGGCAATTGCCACACGGCGTTTCTGGCCGCCTGAAAGCTCAAAGGGGGAACGCTCCATAAGCTCCTCTGACAAACCGATATCGTTAGCGGTGGCAAGGACTCTTCGCTTTATCTCGGCTTCGTCAAGCCCCATATTCTTGGGGCCGAATGCGATGTCCTTGAAGACTGTCTCCTCAAATATCTGGTATTCGGGATACTGAAAGACAAGTCCTACCTGAAAGCGGACATCACGTATTTTCTTTTTGTCAGCCCATATATCCTTTCCGTCAAGAAGTATCTTTCCGGAGGTAGGTCTGAGAAGCCCGTTGAAATGCTGGATAAGTGTGGATTTTCCTGAGCCTGTGTGTCCCATTACACCTATCATCTCGCCGGCTTCTATTTTCAGACTTACATGGTCTACAGCGGTCTTTTCAAAGGGCGTGCCCTGGCTGTAGGTGTAGGTCAGTTCCTGTGTTTCGAGTATCGCCAATTTTTATGCTCCTTTATGATCCGGTATCGGTACCGGTAAAAACTTCTGTATGATACTGTGGCAGAGTTTACGTGCCGAAAAGCTTCAGCAGCGCTTCCACACATTCCTCCTCGGAGATAGTCTCCGGAGAGATATCGCATCCGGCTTTATTCAGCTCCCATGCAAGCTCTGTGACCTGCGGTACGTCCAGACCGATCTCCTTGAGCGTATCTACCTGTGAGAATACCTTTTCCGGCACGCCGTCCAGCACAACACGCCCTTTGTCCATTACCACAACTCGTCCGCACTGAGCAGCTTCGTCCATATAATGAGTTATCAGGACTATCGTTATGCCTTTTTCACGATTCATCTGATGTATCGTTGCCAGAACTTCTTTACGTCCCTGGGGGTCCAGCATAGCGGTTGGCTCGTCAAGGATTATGCAGTCCGGCTCCATAGCGATTATGCCGGCTATAGCCACCCTCTGCTTCTGTCCGCCGGAGAGCTGGCTGGGGGAGTGAAGACGGTATTCGTACATATTTACAGCCTTTAATGCCTCGTCCACACGCCGGCGCATCTCCTCATAGGGAACGCCCAGATTTTCAAGTGCGAATGCCACATCCTCTTCAACTACTGATGAGACTATCTGGTTATCCGGATTCTGGAACACCATTCCGGCAGTCTGTCTCAGGTCGAAGAGACGGGATTCGTCAGAGGTATCTATACCGCCTACAGTGACTTTTCCTTCTGTAGGCACAAGAATAGCGTTGAGGTGCTTTGCAAGCGTGGACTTGCCGGAGCCGTTATGCCCCAGCACCACAACGAATTCTCCTTTTTTTATTGTAAGGTCAATGCCTTTCAGCACCTCTGACGGAGCTGACTCCTCGTCCTCCGCAGGATAGCTGAAGTGCAGATCGTGAATTTCTATTATGTTGTCCATGTGTTCTCCTGTGTAGGATATTCAATATATTCTGCTATGCTGCCTGTACAGAAACAGTATCCGCCGTCCATGACGGACTTGTCCATTTTGCTGGCAGTCTTTCTCATGGAGGAGATGAATACATAGCCGAAGAATATCAGGAATATTAGCAGGATTATCTCTGCTTTATCCTTGCCGGTGAGCCTTTTCCTGCCGCAGACAGGGCATACCCTGCTGTCAATGTTCATTTCAGCCCCGCATTTGGGGCATTTTATCATTACTGCCATTACTTTTCTATTAGAAATCTGATCTCGTCAGGAGTGGATACGATGACTTTGCCGTTCTGGTCAAGGAGGGGAGTGAGTCCGCCTCCGGGGCTGGCTGAGTGGTAGAGGTAGTTCACGCCTGTAACAGTGTCTACCCATATCTCAGTGACGTTCATTGTTCCCTGTGTGTAGGCTATTATGAATCTTTTATCCTTTGCCATAGTAACAACTCCTTTGCTTGATTCAGGTAAAATTATTGATGCTGATGGTAGTCGTTTCTACTTTCTGATTTCTGCTTTCTGCCGACAGCTCACTTTTCCCATATAGCCGTAGAGCCGCAGGGCAGGGTCATGCCGGTAGCCTTTACCGGGAGACCGATCTCATCGAAGGAGACCTTTCCGTTCCTGTCTTTCAGCACAGAGCCGAGAATGTATCCCATTACTGAGGGAGAAAGTCCGGTAGTGTAGCTGTTTATGAGGAAGAACAGCGGATCATCGGAGAGAACTCCCGAGCAGAGCTTTACCAGATCGTAAACGCAGTTCTCTAGCTTCCAGACCTCGCCGCCGGGACCTCTTCCGTAGCTGGGGGGATCCATTATAACGGCATCATATTTTCTGCCTCTTCTTATCTCACGGGCGATGAACTTCTCGCAGTCGTCCACTATCCAGCGGACAGGCTTGTCCGAAAGTCCGGAGGCAGCAGCGTTGTCTCTTGCCCACTGCACCATGCCCTTGGAGGCATCAACGTGACAAACCGACGCTCCTGCGGCCGCACAGGCAAGAGTTGCTCCGCCGGTATAGGCGAAGAGGTTGAGGACGTTTATCTCACGGCCGGAATTCTTTATCTTATCTGCCATGAAGTCCCAGTTCACGGCCTGTTCCGGGAAAAGGCCGGTATGCTTGAAGCCTGTGGGACGAATATTGAAGGTCAGCTCACGGTAGCTGATGTTCCAGGATTCCGGCAGCCTTTTGCGGAATTCCCATTTGCCGCCGCCCTGATTGGAGCGGTGGTAGTGACCGTCAGCCTTATCCCAGAGAGGATCGGTTTTGTCGGTCTTCCATATGATCTGGGGATCCGGGCGGACAAGGCTTATATCGCCCCATTTTTCCAGCTTCTCCCCGTCGGATGTATCGAGTATTATGTAATCGTTCCAGTTATTTGCAGTTCTCAAGCTTTATGCTCCTTTTCACGTTATCCCGGCAGGATGCTGCACGGGTGGGCAGACGTTATTCCCTTGCGCCGCAGCGCTGGCGGATACGTTCTGCTATCTCTCCGGCAATATCGTTTATCCTGCCGAAGTCGCTTCCTTCTATGGTTATCGTTATGAACGGGGCGGCGGCATTGCTCTCACGGACGATGACTCTGCCCTTGTCCCCGAATTCGCCCTGATACCATTCTATCAGGTCGGTTATATCCTTGTCGTTTTTCCATATCTCACGGCTGGTATCAGCAATACGGACATTCAGTGATATGCTTGGCAGACGCTGCATTTCCTCAGCAAGTCTGCTCAGCGGTATTCCCGACATCTTGATTATCTCAAGGAGCCTTGCTCCGCAGAGCAGGCCGTCCTCGCAGGGCGAATCCTCAGTGAAGAAGACATGGCCGTTGCGGTCACCGCCGAGGCTGAATCCGCCTTCCAGCATACGGTCGAGAGCGCTCCTGCCGGAGGCTCCGGAGGTCACGGCTTTTATGCCGTTCTCCTTTGCAAAGTTGAAAAGTCCCAGTCCGCTCATCTGGTTTACCACGAAGGTGTCATCTTTCAGTCGGCCGCTGTCCTTGAAGTGCTTTGCGAATATGGCGAGGAGGTGATCTCCGTCAACGGTCATTCCGTTTTCATCGACTGCAAGGCAGCTCCCTCCGTTGTCGCCTATGGCAAGTCCGCAGCAGAATTCTCCTCCTGCAACGAAGTCCATCAGGCGTTCCATATCTGTGACAGCCGGTGCCAGGTCATCCTCCTCAGGCTCCTGATGAGGAAGCAGGAACACCTCTGCTCCAAGTTCACGGAAAAGCTTTTCAGCGGTAGCTGCGGTACTGGGCTCTTCGCAGACTATGGCTGCTCTCAGACCGCTGAGTTTGGTGCCGATGAGCTGTTTTATATGAGAGACGTATTCCTCTGCGGCGTTATCGCAGCTGAGCATACGTCCGATATTGTCGAATTTTCTCTGTGGTGAGGCGTTCATCCTGCTGAGGATATTCTCCTCCAGCTCGCCCTGAACTCTTTCGTCCAGTCTGAAGCCGTCTGCGGCGATCAATCTTATACCGCTGCCGTCGCCTGAACCGGCTGCACCGGTTATCATTATGCCTGCTGAGGCGTTTCTCTCACGGACGATGAATGAAGCTGCCGCAGCGGGTACTGCGCCGAGAGTTTCTGCGTCTATGCCTGACGAGCATATGCCTGCACAGACTGCTGCCTCCAGAACGTCGGAGGAAAGCCGCTTGTCCTTAGCAACGATTATCCTTCCGCCCTGTTCCTTGACAAGCAGCTCGGCGGCTGCTCTTCCGGCCTGCATAGCCTGTTCGCAGGAAAGCTCCGCAACGGTAACGCCTCTTGCACTGTCTGTTCCGAACAGTCCTGACATTTTTTGTATCTCCTTTTACTTATATATCTTGAGCTCCGATCGGCGGTAATACCTCGGTCAGATACAGTTTGTCATATCTTTTGTCTCTTTTACGATGTAGATAGCTATCGGCCGTCTTTTGCCGGCTATCTCCTCGACATCCTGGCATATATAGGTACAGCTACGGTTGTTGTACCGGTTATAGACCTCGATGCCGTTTTTTCTCCGGACGCAGAACACCGTATGTATGGATGAGAGAAACGGTATGTTTGTCCAGAAGGTTATGATGAATGCCTCAGAGGCCTCAGCCTCGCTGACATCCTTTGTGCGGCGGTAGTCCGCCCCGAAATGCGCCAGTCCCTTGCCAAGCTTGTAGGCGTTGCAGCCGAAGAAGCCCATGAGCACACGGTACCTCTCCATGTAGAAGGCAACGTCTTTCAGGGACTGTGGGATGCCCAGATATACCAGAGCGTTGTGAATGGCTATGACCTCACAGCCATTGAAGCTCATGTGGCATATCCCGTACCTGAGATTGGCCGTCAGTCCCATTCCCTGGCCGTTTATCATTCGGCCGAAATCCGGGGAGGGAGTGCGTTCACTGTTGTGTCTGAGATTATATCTCCTTGAACCTTTTATCAGCATTTCTTCTATTAGTAACGGCAGCGCTCACTGTTCAAATGAGAGCTGACCGTCATCGGCTTTGTCGTTTCTTTCCGGAGGTGCATATCCAAGATGCTCGTAGGCAAGCCTTGTTGCAACTCGTCCTCTGGGAGTGCGTCCCAGGAAGCCAAGCTGCATGAGGAAGGGCTCGCAGATATCCTCCAGAGTTACTGATTCCTCATTAATGGCGGAGGCAAGGGTCTCAAGACCTACCGGGCCGCCGCTGTAGCCTTTGATTATCATTTCCAGCATACGCCTGTCGAGACTGTCGAGACCCAGAGTGTCTATATCCAGCCTGCTGAGGGCGATAGAGGCTATTTCCTTTGTTATCTGGCCGTTGCCCATAACGTCTGCAAAATCACGCACTCTTTTAAGGAGACGGTTGGCGATACGGGGAGTTCCTCTTGCACGGCCTGCTATCTCGGCTGCACCGTCAGTTTCGCAGGGGATACCCAGTATCATTGCGCTCCTGCGGACAATATCGGTGAGCTGTTCCTTTGTATAGAGTTCCAGCCGCTGGATAACTCCGAAGCGGTCACGCAGCGGTGCTGAGAGCTGTCCTGCCCTTGTGGTAGCACCTATCAGGGTGAACGGCTTCAGATCCATGCGTATGGAACGTGCCGAAGGGCCTTTTCCGATTATTATATCTATCACCCTGTCTTCAAGGGCGGGATAGAGTATCTCCTCTACCGCACGGGAAAGGCGGTGGATCTCATCAATGAAGAGCACATCATTGTCTGAGAGACTGGTCAGCAGCGATACCAGATCGCCCGGCTTTTCTATGGCAGGGCCTGTGGTGACACGGAGATTTACTCCCAGCTCATGGGCGATTATAGCGGAGAGGGTGGTCTTTCCCAGTCCGGGAGGCCCGTAGAGCAGCACATGATCCAGCGGTTCTGACCTTCGCTTTGCGGCCTCTATATATATGGCAAGGTT
>JAAYBK010000293.1 GCA_012718885.1 Ruminococcus sp.
AAAAAGGTCGTTACATGGAGCATATCTTTATTTATGACACTTTTTACTGGATTTATCGGGCTGCGTACAACGCTTGCCGCAAAAACTGACGGTGCCGGAGCAAAAACAGTCAAATATATGATCTCGGGATTTGTGCCTATCGTAGGAGGAGCAGTATCAGATGCATATTCTTCTGTAAAAGGCAGCTTTGAGCTGATAGCCTCTACCGTCGGAACAGCAGGCTGTCTTGCAATAGCAGTTATCATACTTCCTCCGATAATCGAACTCATATCCTTTCGTACAGTTATCTGGATAAGCTCTGCGGCAGCAGACCTTTTTTCAGCAGGCCCTCTCGTCAAGCTGTTGAAGGGGATAGACAGCGGTCTTGCCATAGCTCAGTGTGTTCTGATTTGCTATTCAGTAATGCTGCTGGTATGTACAGGTATAATGCTAACGAATATTTCTTAGGAGTAAAAATGGAAGAGATGAAAAGCTGTGCCGCATCGATATGTGCTGCTTCAGCTGTCATATGTATAATTGAAAACATTGTATCAGGTACAAAGCTCAATAACCAGATGAAGATCCTGCTTGATCTCATCCTTGCTATCGTTATCATAACTCCTTTTATACGTAAGGACATCACTTTTGATCTTCGGGCTGCTGAAAGCTATAGTGCCGGTAATTATGATGAAGCAGCAGAGATCTACAATGAAAGGCTGCGTCAGCAGACATCGTACAATATATCCGAAGTCCTTCTAAGTCAGATCAGGTCTGCCGGAGTGATCTGCAATAAAATTGAAACTGAGGTTAATATTTCAGAAGATGGAAGCATATCAATTACTAAGGTAGCGCTTATAGCTGATGATTTTGAAAGAGCGGCAGACATTGTCCGCAGCAGCCTCGGTAAAGATGCGGAGGTAGTAAACTATGCTGGATAAAAAAATAAAGGAGCTGTTCGGAGAAAGGAATAATCTTGTTATTATAGTCATACTCGGATCAGCTGGTCTGCTTCTTGTCCTTATTTCATCGCTGCTTCCATCAGGAAACAGATCTGACAAAGGCAATGAACCGAAAGTGCCTGATACCGATATAGCCGGATACTGCCTTGAAACTCAGAACAGACTGGAGGATTTTCTTGAAAGCATAGATGGTGCTGGAAAAGTAAGGGTATATCTGACTATAAACAGCGATGAGCAGTATATTTATGCAAAGGAGGAAAAGCAAAGCCGTGCTGACAACAGGACGGAACAGGAGGAGAAATATGTTCTGGTTGGAGGTGGAAGCGATAAAACAGCACTTATAGAAACAGTTCGGATGCCTGAGATTGCCGGGGCAGTCATTGCCTGTACAGGCTGTGACAGTCCTATCGTAAGAGAAAGGATATACAGAGCTGTATCAGCTGCCCTCGGGATCTCAGCCGGCAAGATATACGTCACTAAGCTTCAATGAAAAGGAAGAGAGGAGATTTTTATGAAAAAGCCAACATTGATAATCGGAAAAAAACACATAATAATGAGCTGTCTTACCCTGATGCTTGCTGTTGCGGTCTATATCAATTATGCAGCAGTACCTTTAACAAATAGGAAAAAGCCGGAAAAAAAGAAAAGTCAGGAAGAAACAATAAGCTACGGCGAGACTGAATTCGTCAATGCATCTGCTGACAGTGCTACCGATTACTTTGCACAAGCCAGGTTGGATAAAATGAATAACCGTGACGAAGCGGTACAGACCCTACAAATGATAATCGGAGGCGGGGACATCACCGA